>JAGBXL010000054.1 GCA_017629325.1 Clostridia bacterium
TAGTAATCTATGCCAGATAAAACTGCACACAAGCTATACCCTCTCAAAGCAAATGCCGCACAGGCTGTTATAAAAGTTAAGCACAAGCATTTCATAAAACCACATTCACAAAATCGTCTTGCACAGTAGAGTATCATAGTAATAGTAAAGCAAGAAGATACAATGCATAAAAATAAGGGGTATAAATTTTGTGAGAACTCACAATTTATATATGGTATAGCAGAGCCTATAACAGCTAAAACAAGAAGCAATAAATTTATAAATTTGCAAGAGATGCCAACAAGCATCAAATATATTATATAACACAAACAAAGCGATAACAAAAACGAAAGTACAAGATTAAAACTGCGGTTTGGCATATAGCCTTTATAATTAAAGTTATTATTATTCAAACTATAACCGAGCTTTACTATTTGGGAATTAAATAATTCTACTGATTCAAGCATTGCATAATAGTTTTTATTAAAATCTGCTTCTTTTTCTTCAAAAGGCACAAGGTTTATAAAACGGGTGTTGCGATCTTTTAAAGAATTTTGCATCTGGTGGCTTCGAAGATCAGGATTTATTTTTTCATTTTTAGAATACGAGGTGTCGTAGCATCTTGCAACTGATGGAATTTCACCCTTTAAAAAAAGCTCTCTGCCGCCATCGTTGGTAAGCTGATTCTGTGTTTCTTTAAAAACTAAAGTCAGCTCATTTTTTTTGATTAAATCTATAAGCTCATTTAAAAAATTACTATTTGTGATTTCACCGCTTATGCTTATATATTTAATTCTTCCTTTTTCTGAAAGAGCTTTTATTTTTTTGATTTCTGCTTCGTTTACACACAAAGCATCTGTAAACAAAGCCAATTTAAAATCTTTTAAAATTGCATTTTCATCATCGAGGGAACTTATACTCACTGTATTTATGCCTTTTTCCTTTGCCGATTGCAAAAACTTATAAAGGTCTTTTTGTTTTGCATTTTCTAAAAGATAGGAATAATCCAAAGACAAGATAGCTCCGCTATTTTCACCTTCGTATTTTACTCTTTGGGCAAAAGAAGGCATAAGAAGAGCAAATATAATTATGCATAATATTACGGATATAAAGAATGGTTTTTTAGTCATATTCATTTCCTGTATTTTAAAAGTTTTTTAAGTACGCCAAAAATGTGCAGCAAAGAAAGATATATAGCTCCGCAAACAGCTATTCCTACTACAAAGCTTAATTTACCTTCTGCAAAAATGGGCAAAAAAGCTTTAATAACAAAGAACACCAAAAGGCTAGCTGCCGATGAAGCAAGGATTTTTGCAAGGTCTAAAATAAGCTCTTTATTTATATATGAGCCCATAACCTTTTTAAGAGCAATAAAAACATTTACTGCATATATGCATAAAAGAGAAGTTGTTGAAATCGCAAGTGCATATACTCCGCCAAAGGCAATAGCAATAATATTTATAAAGGGTTTTGAAATAACAACAGCCATTGAACCTGCAACGGTGTATTTATATTTGCCGTCGAGATATAAAACCTTATTGAAAAGCTCCTGACAAATATAGCCTAAAAATCCAAAGGTGTATATTGCAAAAAGGGTCGCGGTGGTGCTTGTGAGCTGCGAAGTGAATTCCCCTCTTTCATAAAGGAGGGATATAATATTTTTACCAAAGCAGCACACAACAAGGATAAAAGGAATAAAAATTGCAAACATCATTTTTATTATATACTGCACAAGATTTTTTACATAATCCATTTTATTTTCTTCGTAAAAACGGCTGATTGAAGGGAAAATCACATTGCTCATTGCAACAACAAATATGCTTGATATTGTTATAAATAAATTCGATGAATAATTAAGGGTTGATGCTGCACCTTTTTCTATGCTTGCAAAGGCTTTGTCTATGGTGAAAAGAAGCTGAAACATCATATTTGAAATGAATATATATATAATTTCTCCGTTGCCACCATAGGCAGAGGATTTAAGATTAAATGTAAACAGCCTGAAGCCTTTTTTATAAAAAGAAGGAAGCTGAATTAAAATATGCAAAAACCAGCCAAGAGTTGTTACTATGGAAACTGCTACAATGTTTATATTTTCAAACATTAAAGAGCCTATTATGGCTATGTTAAATGGCAGGCTTACGATTGATGTTATAAAAAATGCTCCTGTATTCTGGAGAACTCCCGATATTACATAAGCCACAAGAACAAAAACAAGGCTTGGAAGCATTATATGCATAAGGGTGCTTGCAGTATTATAAAAATGCACATCAAGCCCAGGAAGAAGTATTCTTACAAGATGCCCTGAAACCAAATAGAGAGTAAACATAACAAGAGATGAAATTACAACAGTTTTTGTTATAAAACAAGACACATATTCTTTTTGTGCCTTTTTATTATCGGCTTTTATTTTGTTGATATTTTTTATAACAAGAGTTGAAAGAGCAACACCTATCCCTGTAAACAAAAGGTTTACAAGACCAAAAATCTGAAAATACATATCGGTATATACACTTGCACCAAAAACCGATGCAAAAACAATATCGCGGAAAAATCCCAGCATCTTTGCAATAAAAATTCCCGCTACAACAAGAATATATGTTTTTCCCATTGATTTGCTGCTCCTTTCTTTTATAATAAAATATTTTACCATAAATATGCTTTATAGTCAAATAGCATACTCTATTTTCTTGACAGTTGTTATTCTATATGATATTCTTGATTTATATTATTAACAACCATTGGAGGAAAAAACTATGATAAGAATTGGTATTGTTGGTTCAGATAATTCACACGCACTGGCTTTTTCAAAAATATGCAATTTATGTGATGAAAACGGAAATTACGAATATGATGATGTGAGAATTACAGCCATTTATGGTTTTAACGATGACCCTGAGCACACACTTGAAGTTGCAAAAGAAGGTAATATACCCTTTGTGGCAAAATCAATTGATGAAATGTTTGATAAAATCGATGCCGTTATGGTTGTTTGCAGAGACGGAAAATACCACCTTGGGCATATTTTACCCTTTATGGAAAAAGGATATCCTGTTTGGATAGATAAACCCATTGTTACAAGCCGCGAAGATGCAAAAGCACTTTATGATGCAGCTAAAAAATACGGCGTTCTGGTAACGGGTGGTTCCACAATGAAATATAACTACGAAACCCTTACCCTGCAAAATAAAATTAAATCAGGGCAGCTGGGAAATATAACCGGCGGTTTTATGAATTTCCCCGGAAGTTTAGCAAGCGAATATTCAGGTATTCATTTTTACGGACCTCACCTTTGTGA
>JAGBXL010000055.1 GCA_017629325.1 Clostridia bacterium
GCAAATTTAATGTTGCCCGAATATTTGTGGTCGGCTGCAACATCTGCAAAGCCTGTTGCAACACCTGTTGTTTCGTCTTTGCCAAGGAGCATGCTGACTGCTGCAACAAATTCTGCTCTTGTTATTGTTTCACCTTCTGCAAGTGGAATTGCAGGGAAAATTTCTTTAAGAACATTTAGTGAGTTATTGTAGTCTTCATCGGTAAGTGCAACTGTTTGAGCAAACACACTTCCTGCAGGCAGGCAGGAAAGTAATGAGGTGAAAACAAATATAAAGCAAAGTATAAGTGATAAAAGTTTTTTATTTTTCATTATCTTTTCCTCCTTCCTTAGTTAAGCTGAGCATATTCTAATGCTCTGCATATTACAGCCGCAATTTCGGCTCTTGTTATTGGTGCATCTGGGTTAAAGTTGCCATTTGAATCACCATTTAAAACTTTGATTGTGCCAAGAGCTTTGACTGCCTTTGAAGCATAATCGGAAATTTTGTTATCATCTTTAAATGATACTGTTCCATTTGGAAGCTTGTTTATAGCATCTAACACGCGGAATACCATAAGAGAAGCATCCTGACGAGAGAGGCTGCCATCGGGGTTGAAATTACCATCATATCCGTTTATGATACCTGCTGCACTTGCTCTTCTAACAAAATCATAATACCAGCTACCCTGGGCAACATCGCCAAAATAAACAATGTTTGTGCCAGTAACATTAAATGCGGTAACAAGCATTTTTGTTATTTCAGCTCTTGATACATTGTTTTCGGGTTTAAAGGAGCCATCCTCATAGCCGTTTATAATCTTTTTGTCTGTTAAAACCTTAGCATATTTATCTGCCCAGTGGCCGTTCATATCGGCAAAAGATGATGCAGATACAACAGGTGCCACAACTGTGCCAACACTGCCGCCAAAACTTGAGCCACCACTACTGCTTGGGCGTGAAACACTTATTGGATTTTTGGTGTTACCGGGAGTTGTTGTGTCGGTTGATGGGGTAGATGGAACAACCGGTGTTTCTCTTGTTTCATCATCTTTTTGAGCCTCGGCTGATGCTTCAAAAAGTTCTACAAGAGCATTAAAGCTATTAAGTGATGCAACACCTTGGCTAAGCATACGGTTATACACTTCAAGCTTATTTTCAACTGTGTTATACACTGTAAGATCAGCATCTGAACTGAATATTGCTTCGTTTGTGGGAGTCTTTGTGCCGCCAGCAGAATCAATATCAAAAAGTGCATCGCTTAAAGCCTGGGCATCAGATAATGCGGCAAGCTTTGCTTCTGCTAAAATTTCCTGCTTTCTGGCATTTAAAAGCTGTGAGGGGCTATAATAATTAAAGCCTGCTGTGAGTGGCGATGATGCATCTGCATAGTAAACTGCCACAGTGTAGCTATCATAAGCCAAATCAAGAGGGAAAAGAATTTCTTTACCACTGAATGCACCATCTGTAAGGGGTATAAAATCCATATATACAGGTGGATTTGCGTCGCTTGGGGCACTTCCGTCGCTTTTAAATACATAAAGCATAGCTTCTGATACAGATGTATTACCTGTATCGGCGGATACAGAGATTTTAACATTTGAATAATCAAAATCTCCAAGTTCTAATGTGGCCTGAGCCATTGCAGATACTGAAAATACTGAGAGTATCATGCAAAAACACAGTGCAATAGATAAAAATTTTATTTTTATCATTTGTCTGCACATCCTTTCATTGTTATATGTTAAACTAAATTCTTGCTAAACTAAATCTGTAAATTTTTAATACTTTCACCTGTTATCCGTTAAGAGCCAAAATGTTATCTTTTAATCTTACAAGCTCATCGGGATAATTTGGTTTAGATAAAATATTTGCACATTCGCAAATCATGGTGGAATCGTAGTTTATTTCGTCTAAAAGTTCAAATAGCTCCCGCCAGTTTATAACACCATCGCCGGGAAACCAGTGTTTTTCAAGCTCGCCGTCGTTATCGGTTGTGTGCATGGTTAAAATATATTTTCCTGCATTTTTTATAAACTCGCGGTGTGTTTCTTTAAATAGGTGATTAACATCAAAGCAAATTCCTAAATTATCCTCGCCAACTGCTTCTATTATTTTTAAAAGCTCTTTTGAAGTTTGCACAGAACTTACCTGAGTTAAATTTTCGAGAGCAATTTTAATGCCACGCTCTCTGCACCAGGGAGCAAAATCTTTTAGTGATTTTATAAGGGCATTATGTCTTTTTTCGTAATCTTCCTCGGGAATTTTGCCCGAATCAGGGTGAAGTACAACTATTGAATAACCCAAATGCTTTGAAAACTCAATAGCTTCTTTTTGTTTTTCTATTGCTTCAAGTCTCTTTTCTTCATTGAGATTTGAAAGGTCGTAGTCGGCAATAATAGGCAGGTGAGCAGTTTTGATTTCAAAGCCAAGCTTTTTTTGCTCTTCTAGAACAAAATCAATGGCATTTTTTAAAAACTCTCTATTGCTTGCTATTAAGCGAAGACCAACCTCAAGGTAGTTAAATCCATTTTCTGTGAGTATGGGAAGAGGTCCGTCGAACATCTGCCCTATTGAAAAACCGAATTTTCTTTTGAATATTTTTTTCATAATCAGTCCATACTTTCTACAATTGTTTTTAAATTAACTGTTCCTGAAACATTTTCAAACTGAACTGCCAGTCTTCTTGAAGTCTCGAAAGAGTGCTTTGTGCCATTTGGATCAGGGTCTACATTTACATAGTATTCAGCTTTTTGCACTTTAAGCGAATATGGTGAATCTGTTTCAAAGCTTACTTTAAATTTTTTGCCGTTTCTTGTTACAATAGCATATTCATATTCACCGTCTGTGAAAATTTCGATATTGCCTGCTGTAAAGGTTTTATCATTTTTGTCGTTTTTAACCTGTACATACCAGTTCCAGTAAATGTTGCTTTGTTTTTTGAGAGTTATTGAATCTTCAATAACTAATTTTTTAAGTGGCGCTTTAACTCCACCATCAATTTCAACACCATAAGGTAAATCATGAAATATGATTTGTGTTTTCACACCCTTTTTAACTATATCATAGTGCGGGCGCATTTTAACTGAACCACGTCCAATGCTATAGATATTATATAATTCCTCACCATTAATGATTTGTCCACCAGTTGGGAAATCAGGTCCTTTAATAAATTGCATTAAATCCAATGTTGTGCAATTTTTATTATCTAAATAGTAATTAATTGCCGCTGCAACCTCGGTGAAATTATGTGACACTAAGTCGCTACTCATACCAACTGCGATAC
>JAGBXL010000056.1 GCA_017629325.1 Clostridia bacterium
ATTTCTATATGTGAAAACACGGCAGGAGCAAGCCCCTGCCCTACAATATCGGATATTATTTGCACGTTTAAATCATTAACTACAAAACTGTGTAAAGAAAACGGATTTGAAAATGTGCGTTTATTTCAATCTTCTTTTCACGACCATATAATCCGCGATAGATACGATTATGAAAAAATATGGGAATATATTGATACAAATGTAATACGCTGGGAACAGGATTGTTTCTATAACAGCAAAACGGAGTAGTGAAAAAACACTACTCCGTTTTAATCTTTAAATTCAAATAATTTTTTCAATGGAATTTTAAGGCTTTCTGCAATATCAATAAGAGTGTCTAATGAGCATGATGTTGCTGCGGTTTCTATTTTTTGCATATATGTTCTGCTTATATTACATTTTTCGGCTAGCTGTATTTGTGTTAAACCTTGCTCTTTTCTGTAATGTAAAATATTTAATCCTATGGCAAGCCATGTATCAAAATTTTTATTTTTCATGCAAATCTCACCTTCCTGATAGTTATTATATCTAAAGTGAAATTTTCTATCGACAATCAATATCATCTCAAAAAAGAATAAAATGTTTGCATTTAATATAAATTTGTGTTAAAATGCAAACAAATAATTATCATTTGCACGATTTTAGGTGGTGTTGTTGTGAATAAAATTTGTACATTTGCAGGTCATGGAAAATATTATTATTCGGAGGATACATATAAAAAAATAATAAGCTGTTTAAAACAGCTTATTTGTGATAAAAATATTTCTGAATTCTGGGTTGGTAATTACGGTTCTTTTGATGCAATGGCAGCAAGGGCTGTTATAAATATAAAAGAAGAATATCCCCATATAAAGCTCTGCCTGGTTATTCCTTACATAACATCGAATATCAATAAATTTATTATTGAATATAAAAATATTTATGATGAAATAATAGTTGCCGATATAAGCCCTCAAACACCTATACGAGCCTATATTCCTCTTTGCAATCAGTATATGGTAGATAATTCCGCCTGCCTTTTATGCTACATAGAAAGAAAAAGCGGAGGTGCTTTTAAAACCTACGAATATGCCTTGAAAAAGGGGATACAAATTATAAATATATCAAACTAAATAAATCCCTATATCAACATTTATCATATCGCCTATTAAATCGGGTGCTCTGCCTAAAAACAATCCCTTTTTATAGTAGCCAATGGAAACGGTTAAATCCGATTTAACTGCCACATCACCCTCGCCAGTATCACCGTTTAGTCCGCTATTGATATCAGCAGATATAACAAAGGCACCCGATGAATTTATCTTTTCAATTGCTTTTGCGGCATTATCTTTGGCTGTGCCCTTAAATCCTGTTCCAAATATGCAATCCACTATTATATCAAAGCCTTTAAAATCGGTGTCTTCGCAAAATAATTGGTCTTTAACTCCCATATCTATTGCCATATCATAATAATATTTTCCGTCATCAGAAAATTTGTTGCCAATTCTAAAAATTTGAGCATTATATCCGCATTTTGTTAAAAGGCACGAAAGTGCATAACCGTCTCCGCCGTTGTTTCCGCTTCCGCAAACAATGGCTATTTTTTTATTGAGCCACATCTGGAGGTCGTAAATGCCTTTTGCAGCTCTTAGCATTAACTGCTTACTGTCGGTATAATTTTTTATTGTGTATTCATCGCTTCTTCGCATTTGTTCAACGTTTATAGCTTCTTTAAATTCTTTAGAATTGATTGTGGGTTTCATACTTTTCACCTCGGGTAATATTATAGCATTTTAAAAAATGGTTGTAAATGGGGGAGAAAAATAAAATCCGCACACTAAAAGTGTGCGGTGTTTTTGCTCAGGGCGGCAGACTTTATATTCAGATAAAGAAATGCAAAAACCATGCATCGCCAAAGGCATAGTTAAATGCGGTATCGTTTTTGACTATACACACTCTATATAGCTTAATAAGAGTTCCATAGTATATACCCACAGCGAAGCCAAAAACCATAAGTCCGCAAATAGCGCCGAGTATGGTGTTTAGGCTCATTCCAAAAGGTAAAACCATGCCTGAGCCAAGGCCAAAAATCATACCTGATATAATAGCATGAATTACAAGATACAAAGTTTCCCCGCTGAAAAAATTCTTTCTAATATACAGAATATTGCGGAATTTATTGTCTGGGGTTATGTATTTTTTGCCGATCTTTTTCATCATGCAGTTAAAGAAGATTTTCTGTATCATTTCTTTGTTCCACAACGACTTATCAATATCCATCATAACATTCAGGGTGCGGCAACAAATCCAGTACACTTCTTTATACTTTCTGTATCGGATTATGATAAGTGCAAAAAGAAAGCCTATAAGACCAAGTGCCATAAATATATAGCCATTGAGCGACCAATTGTTATTTGTTTCCTTTAAAAGAGCGGGAACAACAAAGGCGATTGCCGCAAGATATATTGTTATAAGCTGGTCTCTTTTTGACTGCTGAAGAGTAAGCTCTTCAAATACTCTTTCATACATCATATTGATGTCAAAGTCGGGGCTATTCCTAAATATACTTTTGTCTTTAAATTCATCATAAATAGAAAGCTTCTCAGCCATGTATATCACTCCTTGAAAATAGGATTTTCTCTTATGTTGTTTTCTATAATAGTGTTTAGTTTTTCAAAATTTTCTGTATTATTTGCACCAATTAACATAGTCATATTTTTAAAATCGGGTTTTTCTTTTTTGAAGGACCTTAGTATTCCTCCAGACTCTTCCAGGATAAGAGAAGCTGCTGCATAGTCCCACGGATATGTGCGTATTTCAAAGAACAAATCGCACCTTCCCATTGCAAGATAGCATATCTCCAGGGCACACGAGCCAAAGCGTCTTATATCACTGCAGAGAGGATGTGCCTCGGCTATAATGGCAGAGCAACTATCTGAAAGCTCTTTCTGATAAAGGCAAAGACCGGTACAAAACAGTGATTGCTCAAAGGTTTTTTTGGAAGTTGAAATCCTTTTGCCAGAGCAGTAAGCACCACAGCCCTTTACCGCATTAAAAAGGAGTTTCAATCTTGGAGCATATACAACTCCGATAAGTGGCTCACCTTTATATAAAAGGCCAACCGATATAGCGCACTCAGGTATGTCGCGGGTGAAATTTGCAGTTCCGTCTATAGGATCTATAACCCAAGTGTAGTCTTTAGCACTATCTGCAGTAGTTTCTTCCTCACATAAAAAGCCTGAACCTGATATTAATTTTTGAAGTTTAGTTTGAAGAAACTTTTGAATATTAATATCCGCATCTGTAACAAGATTTGCAGCACCATTTTTTTCGGTGATATTTCCTGTGCCTTTTTCAAAAATCTTTGATGCTTGTTTTACAATCTTTATTATTTTATTTTGGAGTCTTATTAAGTTCAAAAAAACCACACCATTTCATAAAACGATAAGTAGTATATAGCATGATTATAATTAATATTTAAAACATAGTCAAGTAAAACATTGGCTTGTATATTTTCCATAACTTTTTCCATATTCACTATTACTTATTACTTCAAAAATCCGTATACAAATGAATTTAAGTGAATAGTGAAGAAGTAATAGTTAATAAGTAAAAATCCGCACACCAACGTGTACGGATTTTTGATTGCGGGGGCCGGATTTGAAGCAGGAACTTCGTGTTTTTGTTTCTTGCTATATTTTGTGCTTGCCCAAATTTTCGTTCTATCGGGTTGCGGTGCCCAAAAATGTATGCTGTGCCCCAAGGCGCACAGCACATTTTTGACCGCTGCCCCTGAAGTTTCTCCCTTCATCTGCCACAGGCAGCGGTCAAAACTTCAGCAAGTTATTCGCCCGTCGTCGGTCTTTTAAACCCGAAGGTCGTTGGTATCACCACAATCTCAGAAATAAAAAATATCTGTACACTTTTGTGTACAGATATTTTTTTATTGCGGGGGCCGGATTTGAACCAACGACCTTCGGGTTATGAGCCCGACGAGCTACCAAGCTGCTCCACCCCGCGATATTTAATTTTTACGCAAAAAGTGATGCCGGAGACCGGAATCGAACCGGTACGGCTTTAAGGGCCGCAGGATTTTAAGTCCTGTGCGTCTGCCAGTTCCGCCACTCCGGCGTACCTATTGCGCATCATCTATAATAGCACAAGCCATGAGCTTTGTCAAGCATTTTTTAAAAATAATAAGGCTAAAACTTACTAAATTTTGGCGGATTATAATTTATAAGTTAGGCTATTTTACTTAAATCTATATTTAATTATATGTTTATTTTAAAAAAATATTCCTTTATATATGCTTTTTGTGTAATTGTAGCTTAATGAGGAAATCCCAAAATCGTGATATAAAAGGTAAAAAATAAACAGGAATAAAACTTAAAAAGTGAACCGACCCCCAAAAGTTAGACCAAAAATCTAACGATTGGGAGGTCGGTTTTTTTCATGACAAAATATAGTTATGAATTCAAATTAAAGGTTGTGCAGGCGTATTTGAATGGTGAGGGTAGTTATGAATATTTAGCAAGGAAATATGGTGTATCAACAGTTTCCAAAATTTTTGAATGGGTTTATGCATACAAAGAATTTGGCAACAATGGGTTAAGGCGTTCAAAACACAATCAGAACTACTCTTTTCAATTTAAGCTTTCTGTGGTAGAATTGTATCTATCAAGTGAAGTCTCATATCAGGAATTAGCACTTTCACAAGGCATCAACAATCCATCTTTGATAACCAGATGGGTTAACGACTTTAGGATAGCTGGACCTGATGCTTTGAGACCTAAAAAGAAAGGTCGTAAGAAAACATTGGATATAAGAGAAACAAAAAAGCTTTCTAAATCTAACGAAGAAAAGCCCGTGGATACAAGCGCTGAACATATTAAAGAACTTGAAAATGAACTACTTAAACTTAGAATAGAAAATGCATATTTAAAAGAATTGAGGAGACTGCGTTTAGAGGAGGAAGCTCTTCTGAGAAAACAGCGAGAATCGTCCACAGTCTCCGAGGACAATTCAAATTAAAAGACATTCTCGCAGTAGTTGGTTTTCCAAAAGCGACATATATGTATTGGCAAAAACGATTTAACAGAGAAAATCCTGATAAATATTTAGAGGATAAAATCACTGAAATACATATTGAAAACAAAGATTATGGTTACAGACGAGTATATAGAGAATTACAAAACAGAAAGATTTTTGTAAACAAAAAGAAAGTTCAAAGAATTATGCAAAAATTAGGGTTTCAAGTCACATCATTTACTCATAAAAGTCGCAGATACAACTCGTACAAGGGTAATGTTGGTAAAATAGCACCAAACAGAATTAACAGACGATTTAATACATCTGTACCACATCAAAAAATAACTACCGACACTACTGAATTTAAATATTATGAAATAGATAACAAAGGCAGAATGGCGATTAAAAAATTGTATTTAGACCCATTCCTCGATATGTTTAATAGTGAAGTTTTAAGTTACAGCATAACACAAACACCATCAGCCGTCGGGATATTGTCTGCTCAAAAGCAAGCGATAGAAATAACATCTGATTGCCCATACAGAAGAACATTCCATTCGGACAGAGGTTGGGCGTATCAAATGGGGGCATATTCGTTTGCACTTAAAGAAAACAAAATATTTCAAAGCATGTCCCGAAAGGGTAATTGCTACGATAATTCTGTTATGGAAAATTTCTTTGGAATATTAAAGCAAGAAATGTATTATGGAACAACTTATTACAGTTTTGATGAGCTTAAAGAAGCCATTGAAAGGTATATAAAATATTATAACGAGAAAAGAATTAAAGAGAAACTTGGGTGGATGAGTCCGGTGCAATATCGGCTCAACACCTTGGCTGCATAAAAATAGCGTAGCAGTCATTAAAACTACTACGCTATAAAAAGTCTAACTTTTTGGGGTCACATCAAA
>JAGBXL010000057.1 GCA_017629325.1 Clostridia bacterium
AAATGACCCCATAGACCAGAGAGAACGCTTTAAAGCTCAGGAAGCCCTTCTTGCTCTTGGCGACGAAGAAGCCAACACAACCGATGAAGACTTTATGAGAGCTTTAGAGATTGGTATGCCACCAACGGGCGGCATTGGCTTTGGTATTGACCGTATGTGTATGCTTTTAACAGACTCTGCGGCAATAAGAGATGTGCTTTTATTCCCCACAATGAAAACACTTGATAAATAAAAATAAAAACCCCGCTTGTTTTTTGGCAAAGCGGGGTTTTATATACATTTTTACATCTTATTTTTAGAGGTAGAGAAATGAAATACGAAAATATTAAAAATGGGATTTTTGTATCCCGCCCAAACAGATTTATAGCAAATGTTATTATAAATGGAAAAGAAGAAGTGTGCCATGTGAAAAACACAGGCAGATGCAAAGAGCTTTTAATTCCGGGCTGTGAGGTTATTTTAGAGGAGAGCAAAAACCCTTTAAGAAAAACAAAATATGACCTTATTGCAGTTTATAAAGACAAAAGGCTTATAAATATAGACAGCTTGGCACCCAATAAGGTTTTTGGTGAGTGGGCAGACAAATATTTTAAAAATGTCAGTCTTATAAAAAGTGAGGTAAAATTTGGAAATTCCCGCTTTGATTTTTATATAGAAGCAGACGGAAAAAGAATTTTTGCTGAAGTAAAAGGAGTTACCCTCGAAAAAGATGGCGTGGTTTTATTTCCTGATGCACCAACCCAAAGGGGATTGAAGCACATAAACGAGCTTTGCGAGGCTGTGAAACAGGGGTATGGGGCATATATATTTTTTATTGTGCAGATGGATAATGTGAAATATTTCACCCCAAATAAAGAAACGCACAAAGCCTTTGCAGATGCACTAAAAAAAGCAAAGAAAAAAGGAGTTAAAATAAAATGTTTTAACTGCATTGTGAATGAAGATGAACTTTTTATAAAAAATGAGGTTAAAGTGAAGCTATAAATAACAGAATGGGTATTGACAATTAAAGATTTAGTGGTAAAATAAATAAGTAAATTTTTAGAAAAAGGTGATAAATATGGCAAAACCAAAAATAATGTTTGACAAAACAGAGGTAATTGCAAATGCAACTATTGTTAGAGAAATGAACAAAAAATCTCAGAGGCTTTTAAGACTTTCGGCAGATAAATTCTCGCAGATATCTTTTGTTCCCTGCAAGGAAAGAAAGCTTTTCAAAAAAATAGATTCTGAGAAAATTGTTCTTAATTTAAGAGGCTTTGCACGCCCTGTTGAATACACTAAAAAAGATAATGCTGCATTTTTTGAAAGCTACAAAGAAAGCTTTGTGAAATTTGCAAAAGATAACGGCGTTCTTCTTGTTGATGAAACAAAGTAATTTTTAAGAAATTTATAATGATAAGCTACATAAAGAAAAACGCAGTAATGTTTATAGCACTTGCGGCGGCAATTATAACAAGCATAATTATTCCGCCCGACAAAATGTATGCAGGCTATTTTGATTTTAAAACTTTAGCCTGCTTATTTTGCGTTCTCGCGGTTGTGTGTGCACTAAAAAATATAAACTTTTTCTACATGCTTGCAAGAAGAGTGGTGCAGATTTTTAAAAATGCCCAAATGGCAGTTCTTGCCCTTGTGTATATAACCTTTATAGGCTCTATGCTCATTGCAAACGATATGGCACTGCTCACATTTTTGCCCCTTGGCTATTTTGTGCTTTCCACAACAAAAAAAGAAAAATATATGGCATTTACCTTTATTATGCAAAACATTGCCGCGAATTTAGGCGGTATGCTAACTCCATTTGGCAATCCGCAGAATTTGTATTTATACAGCTATTTTAACATTCCTAATATGGAATTTTTAAAAATAATGGCTCTTCCTTTTGTTTTTTCTGTGGTGCTTATAACTCTTTGCTGCCTTTCTTTTGTGAGAAAAGAGCCATTGAAACTGCCCGACGAAAAAATAAAGGTAAATCCCTTAAAGCTTTTGGTATATATGCTTTTGTTTACCCTTGCAATACTCATTGTTTTCAGGGGTATTCCATATTGGATTGGGCTTCTTTTGATTCCCTCTGTTCTTATTTTTATGGATAAAAAGGCACTTAAAATGGTTGATTATCCGCTGCTTCTAACCTTTGTGTTTTTCTTTGTTTTTGCAGGAAATATGGCAAGGATAGATATTGTAAGAGAGGTGTTTTCTTATCTTTTAGAAAAGAGCACACTTTTATTTGGTATTCTTTCCTGTCAGCTTATCAGCAATGTTCCCTCTGCGATACTTCTTTCGCAGTTTACACTTAACTACCACGACCTTTTAATTGCAGTAAATATAGGCGGAGTGGGAACACTCATATCTTCACTTGCAAGCCTTATAACCTTTAGAGAATACACAAGCCACAACCCCGGAAAAACTCTTGGTTATGTGGCAGAATTTTCTGCATTTAATTTTGGGTTTTTGGGTCTTTTAACTTGCTTTGTTCTGATATTTGGTTTGTAACAGCTGAATTTTAAATAGCAATTTGTGGTTGCCTTTTTCTTTTTTGCTTCTTCCGGTATTGACTTTTTACATAAGAAATGATATAATTTTTTAAAATTTAATATAATTTAAAAGCTATGACGAAGAATGCAGTGCAGAGGAAGCTCCAGAGAGTCGGCGGTTGGTGAAAGCCGATAGCGGATGCTGCATTAGCCATTGAAATATTATTCAAACTCCGGTTTTAAAAGCGAAAAGAAATCTCATATTGCGTCAAAATGCTCGTTAATACAGCAAGTATTAACTGCGCTTTTTCCTTATCTGAGTTCCCTTTTCATCTTTTAAAACTCATTATGACCTAAAACATAAGAGTTTTAGGATAATTTTTAGTGCGGAGGGTGAAGATGGGCTGACGCCCTTCGAAGCCGACAAGCAAAAAAGTGCCAAAAACTCTATGTTTTAGGCGGGTTCGAATAGTATTTCAATGGCTCAGCTCTCCCTTCCGAGCTGAAGAGGTGAAATAAGATTTACTCTTAAAAGTAGTTTCTTCCGAGTGTGCTGCGTTAGTGCAAAAGGGCTTGTCAGAGCCTGAAGTGGCATAGGTTATCCTGTGCAATTTGAGTGGTACCGCGAGTGTTATTTCACCCGTCTCAAAGTTTTTTTGAGACGGGTATTTTAATAGCAAAATATAAATTGCCCATCTCAAAGTTTCTGACAAAAAAAGGAGGAAAAATTTATGATGGACAGTAAAAAATACGGTGTGGGTTATTTCCCTGCACCAAAGGGCTACAATAAGTGGGCAGAAAAAGACCATATTGAAAAACCGCCTATATGGTGCAGTGTTGATATGCGTGATGGAAATCAAAGCCTTGTTATTCCTATGAGCTTAGATGAAAAGCTTGAATTTTATAAGCTTTTGTTAGAGGTTGGCTTTAAGGAAATTGAAGTTGGTTTTCCGGCTTCTTCTGAAACGGAATACGAATTTTTGCGAACTCTTATCGATAAAAATATGATTCCCCAAGATGTTACAATTCAGGTTTTAACTCAGTCCAGAGAGCATATTATCCGCAAAACCTTTGAAGCCTGCAAGGGTGTGCCAAATGCAATTATTCATTTTTATAATTCAACATCTGTTGCACAAAGAGAGCAGGTTTTTAAAAAGAGTAAAGAAGAAATAAAAAACTTAGCAATAGAGGGTGCAAGCTTAGTTAAAAAATATGCCAAAGAATATGAAGGCAACTTCCGCTTTGAATATTCGCCCGAAAGCTTTACGGGAACAGAGCCTGAATATGCACTTGAGGTTTGCAATGCTGTGTTAGATGTGCTGGAGCCCTCGGCAGATAATAATGTTATTATAAATCTTCCCGTTACAGTTGAAATGAGTATGCCCCATGTGTATGCCTCACAGGTTGAATACATGAGCGAAAATTTAAAATACAGAGAGCATGTAACGCTTTCGGTTCACCCCCATAATGACCGTGGCACAGGTGTTGCCGACACAGAGCTTGCCCTTTTGGCAGGAGCCGACAGAGTTGAGGGAACACTATTTGGAAACGGTGAAAGAACAGGCAATGTTGATATTGTAACTCTAGCTATGAATATGTATTCCCACGGTATTAACCCGGGACTTGATTTTTCAAATATGCCTCATCTTGTTGATGTATATGAAAAATGCACTCGTATGCAGGTGTATGAAAGAAGCCCCTATGCAGGAGCACTTGTGTTTGCCGCTTTTTCGGGCAGCCATCAGGACGCTATTGCAAAGGGCATGAAATACAGAGAAGAAAATTCTTTAGGAAACTGGAATGTGCCATATATTCCCATTGACCCAAGAGATATCAGCCGCACCTACGATGCCGATGTTATAAGAGTTAATTCCCAGAGCGGAAAAGGCGGTATAGGCTATATTTTAGAGCATACCTATGGTTATAGCCTCCCATCTAAAATGAGAGAAGATTTGAGTTATCTTTGTAAAGGTATTTCCGATAAAGAACACAGAGAGCTTAAGGTTGAAGAAATTCTTGAAATATTTAAAAACAACTATTTTGTTCATGCCCCCAAGCTTGGTATAGCTGATATGCATTTCTACCGCAAAGATGGCGGAGTTGAAACCGAAATTGAATTTATGTTAAATGGCAAAAAGGCAAATGCAAGGGCTATGGGTAATGGTTCTTTAGATGCTGTAAGCAGTGCCATTAAAGAATTCACAGGAATTGACTACACCCTTAAAAAATATAGCGAACACAGTGTGCAGGAAGAGGGCGACGGCTCAAAGAGTATGGCTGTGGCGTATATCGGTATTATGGATAAAGAAGGCAAAATGTATTGGGGTGCAGGCACCAACACAGATATTATTCACGCAGGTGTGCATGCACTTTTGGCGGCAGTAAATAAGATGCTGGACTAAATTACAATTCTCAAAAAGGAGATGCTTAATATGGGAATGACTTTAACACAAAAAATTCTTGCATCACATGCAGGGTTGGAAAAGGTTACGGCAGGCGAATTAATAAATGCCAAACTCGATATTGTTTTAGGTAACGACATAACAACCCCTGTTGCAATAAACGAGTTTGAAAAAAATGGCTTCAAAGAGGTTTTTGATAAAGATAAAATTGCAATAGTTCTCGACCACTTTGTGCCAAATAAAGACATAAAGGCTGCAGAGCAGTCTAAAAAATGCCGCGAATTTTCGTGCAGAAACTGTATAAGTCATTTTTATGATGTGGGTAAAATGGGTATAGAGCATGCCCTTTTGCCCGAGCAAGGTGTTGTTACAGCCGGCGACCTTATAATAGGTGCCGACAGCCACACCTGTACCTATGGTGCTCTGGGAGCTTTTTCAACGGGTGTTGGCAGCACCGATATGGCGGCAGGAATGGCAACGGGCTACGGCTGGTTCAAGGTGCCTTCTGCAATAAAGTTTAATTTAAGCGGCAAGCTACCCCAAAACACAAGCGGCAAAGATGTTATATTAACAATAATAGGTAAAATCGGAGTTGACGGGGCACTCTACAAGAGCATGGAATTTTTTGGCGACGGAATAAAAAATCTTTCTATGGACGACCGCCTCTGCATTTGCAATATGGCAATAGAGGCAGGTGCTAAAAATGGCATATTCCCTGTTGATGACATAACTTTAGAATATATGAAAGGCCGCACCGAGCGTCCCCCCGTTATTTATGAGGCAGATGACGATGCCATATATGATGAAATAATAGATATAGACCTTTCTAAGATAACGCCAACTGTAAGCTGCCCGCATCTACCCGAAAACACCAAAGATGCAGACGAATTAAATAGCATTAAAATAGACCAGGTAGTTATAGGAAGCTGCACCAACGGAAGAATGGAAGATATGGAAGCGGCATACAAGGTGCTCTCGGGCAAAAAAATAGCAGACGGGGTAAGATGCATTATTATTCCTGCAACAATGGATATATACCGCGAGTGCATAGAGAGAGGGTATGTTACAGCCTTTATAGATGCAGGGGTGGTAGTTTCAACCCCAACCTGCGGACCATGCCTTGGCGGATATATGGGCATACTTGCCGAGGGTGAAAGGTGCATTGCCACAACAAACAGAAATTTTGTAGGCAGAATGGGGCACCCCAAAAGCGAAGTGTATCTTTCAAGCCCATTAACAGCGGCGGCGAGTGCAGTTAAGGGATACATAACATCGTTTAAGAGTGAGTGAAACGGAGGAAACAAAATGAAAGCAGAGGGAAAAGTTTTTAAATATGGTGATAATGTAGATACAGATGTTATCATTCCTGCAAGATACCTTAACACCTCCGATGCAAAGGAGCTCTCTACTCATTGCATGGAAGATATAGATGCCGAATTTGTTAATAAGGTTTCAAAAGGTGATATTATGGTTGCCGGCTGGAATTTTGGTTGCGGCTCTTCAAGAGAGCATGCACCCCTTGTTATAAAGGAATCGGGAATTGGCTGTGTTATAGCAAAGAGCTTTGCCCGTATTTTCTATCGCAATGCAATAAACATTGGCTTGGCAATTTTGGAATGTGAAGAAGCGGCAGAGGAGATTAAGACAGGAGATAAGGTAAGTGTTGATTTTAACACGGGTGTTATAACAAATCACACTATCTGCAAAAGCTATAAGGCAGGTGCTTTCCCTGAATTTATTCAGAATATAATAAAAAAAGGCGGACTACTTGCATCTATCGATGCAGGGACTAGGTAATAAGGAATAGAGAAAAGGTATGGAGCAAATCCGCAGGCGGATTTGAAAATAAAAGCTTTGCCTTTGGCAAAACTACCACAATTATTCATTATTCTTTGTTCATCAGCGAAGCGACTTCATTATTCATTATGTTTATATAAAAGGACTTGGTAGTATGAAAAAAAATATAGCCGTTATCCGCGGCGACGGAATAGGCCCCCAAATTATAAATGAGGCTATAAAGGTTTTAAAAAAAATAGCAGAAGTTTTTAATCATGAATTTGAATATAGCTTTGCCTGTGTTGGCGGTGAGGCAATAGATAAGTTCGGCGAGCCGCTTCCCCAATCGGAGCTTAAAAAGTGTTTGGAAGCTGACAGTGTGCTTCTGGGTGCAGTTGGTGGAAACAAGTGGAACGATGTTCCCCCAGATAAAAGACCTGAAAAGGCACTTTTAAAATTAAGACAGGCTATGGGCGTTTATTCCAACAACCGCCCTGCAAAAATATGGCGTCAGCTCTCTGATAGCTCACCACTCAAAAAAGAAATAGTAGATAAAGGAATAGACTTTATAATTGTTCGTGAATTAACGGGCGGAATATATTTTGGCGAGCACTCAACCAAAGAGCAAAACGGCCAAAGAATAGCTACCGATATTTTAACTTACAGCGAAAAAGAAATAGAGAGAATCGGCAGAATTGCTTTTGAAACTGCCCAAAAAAGAGGGGGAAAGCTTTGCTCCGTTGAAAAGAGCAATGTTTTGGATTCTTCAAGGCTGTGGAAAAAGGTGATGCATGAGCTTTCCAAAGAGTATTGCGATGTTGAGCTTTCGGATATGCTTGTTGACAACTGTGCAATGCAGATAGTTAAAGATCCCTCTCAGTTTGATGTTATTGTTACTGAAAATATGTTTGGGGATATTTTATCTGACGAAGCATCAATGATAACAGGCTCAATAGGAATGATACCATCATCGAGCCTTGGCAGCACCAAAAGAGGACTATATGAACCTATTCACGGCTCTGCTCCCGATATTGCAGGGCAAAATAAAGCAAACCCAATAGGCACAATTTTATCTGCCGCTATGATGCTTAAATACAGCTTCAATATGGAAAAAGAGGCAGAGGCAATAGAAAAAGCGGTTGAAGCTGTGCTCGATGAAAACTATCGTACAGCAGATATTTTTATAAAAGAAAATGAAGAACTAAAGCTTGTTTCTTGCAGTGAAATGGGAAGTTTAATTGCTAACAGAATATAGGAGAATTAAATGCGAGATTTAGACAGGGCAACCCTTGCCCAGAGAAGCCTTATAAAAAAATACAGAAAAGAAATATGGAATCCCTTTATTGCTGCAATAAAGCGTTATCGGCTTATTCAGGAAAATGACCGCATTGCAGTTTGTATTTCGGGCGGAAAAGATTCAATGATTCTTGCAAAACTTATGCAGCAGTTAAAATTTATAACTGATGTTCCATTTGAATTGGAATTTTTGGTTATGGACCCGGGGTATAATAAAGAAAACCGAAAGAAAATAGAGGATAACGCCCGTCTTTTAAATATTCCTATAAAAATTTTTGAATCGGATATTTTTGATGTGGCAAATTCGGTAGAGAAATCTCCCTGTTATCTTTGTGCCCGAATGAGAAGAGGTTTTCTCTATGCCCATGCAAAAGAACTTGGCTGCAACAAAATTGCTCTTGGGCACCACATGAGCGATGTTATAGAAACAACCCTTATGGGAATGATGTATGGCAGTCAGATTCAGGGTATGCTTCCAAGAATAAAATCCACCAATTTTGAGGGAATGGAACTTATAAGACCATTATACTGCATACTCGAAGATGATATCATTTCCTGGGCAAAATATAACGGCCTGGAATTTTTACGCTGTGCCTGCCGTTTTACCGAAGAAGCCGAAAAAAGAGGAAACTACGAAAATTTATCAAAAAGGCAGGAAATAAAAGATTTAATAAAGCAAATAAAAAAGCAAAATCCCGATGTTGAGCAAAATCTTTTTAAGAGCCTTCACAATGTATCGCTCGATACCCTGATTGGCTACAAGCAGGAGGGCACGGAACATTCGTTTTTAGATAAATTTAAAAACGACGGAAAGGAAATTTTATGAAGGATTATTTAAGTTTGTCTGTTATGGGAAAAGAAGAACTGGCAGAGTTTATTTCTTTAACGGGCGATGATACAGAGCTTTATAACATAGCCGATAAAATACGCCGTGAAAACTATGATGATAAGGTTTATATAAGAGGGCTTATAGAGGTTTCGAGCTATTGCAAAAATAATTGCCTTTACTGCGGAATAAGAGTCGGCAATAAAAATGCTATGCGTTATCGCCTTACTCAAGATGAAATTCTTTCATGCTGCAAGGTGGGTTATGACTTGGGTTTTCGCACCTTTGTTATGCAAGGGGGCGAAGATAATCATTTTACCGATGAATTTATGTGCGGGGTTATTTATAAAATAAAATCTTTATACCCCGACTGTGCAATAACTCTTTCTCTTGGTGAAAGAAGCTATGAAAGTTACAGGGAGCTTAAAAATGCTGGTGCCGACAGATATCTTTTAAGGCACGAAACTGCAAATGACAATCATTACAGCCGTCTGCACCCCGAGGGAATGAATTTAACAGACAGAAAGAAATGCCTTTTTAATTTAAAGGAATTAGGCTATCAGGTAGGAAGCGGCTTTATGGTTGGCTCACCTTATCAAACATGGGAAACTCTTGCCCAGGACCTTTTATTTTTAAAAGAACTAAAACCCCAGATGATAGGAATAGGGCCCTTTATATCACATAAAGACACTCCATTTAAAAACGAAAAAAGCGGCAGCCTTTATTTAACACTTAAGCTGATTTCAATACTTCGAATAATGTTTCCAAAATCACTCATTCCTGCAACAACAGCCCTTAGTTCAATCTCTCCTGTGGGCAGAGAAATGGGGCTTAAAGCGGGTGCAAATGTTGTTATGCCAAATCTTTCGCCCGAAGATGTGAGGGCAAAATATAATCTCTATGATAACAAAGCATATTCCGGCTCCGAGGCGGCAGAGAGTCTTGCAATTTTAAAGAGCCTTGTGGAAAACGCAGGATACAGAGTTGTTGTAGACAGAGGAGATGCACTTTGCTGATTGGGAAAATGTGGCGAAGGGCTGTTTAAACTAAACTTTGTAATATTACTTGTAGGGTGCAGCGTTCACGATGCACCGTAGAGACGGTTCGTTGAAAAAGCATCCCACCTCATCCGAGTTGCTTCGCAACTCACCTTCTCCTCAAGGAGAAGGCTTGCCGAACCCTACAAATTTTAAATTTATAATATATTAAAAAACAAAGAGATGTAAAACTTAAAAAAGTTTTGCATCTCTTTTTAGTATAAAATAAATTAAAACTTATTCATGGTAGCCGGCGGAATGCCAAAATGCTTTTTAAAAATTTTGCTAAAATAGAGTGAATCCTCATATCCCACCGAAAGTGCCAGTTCTCTCACTGTGTTAAATTCGCCGCAGTCAATAATTGCTTTTGCTTTGGCAAGCCTTTTTTCCGTGATGTAGTTTTTGGGTGTGGTTTTAAATCTTGAAAAAAATATTTTTCTGAAATATGTGTTGGATATCCCGCATAAAAGTGCGAGTTCATCTGCCTTAAGGCTTGTGTCATATATATGAGTTTTTAAATAATCAAGAGCAGGAGTTATAACTTCAAATTTCTTTTTTTCCATATATTTAAGGCTATTGTAGTTTGTTATATATGCCAGCAGGTCATAGAGATACGATATGCACTTATATTTATCGGCAGTGTTCCCAAAATTCCATGCATCAGAAAAATTATTCATAATAAACCCGGCACACTGCACATCTTTTAGTGGATATACCATAGGCTTTGAATTTTCTTCAAAATCTGCATCAAGGGTTATAATTGTGCATTTGCTGTCTTCTTCGGATACTACATCATAAGTGTAGGAGGAGCCTTTTGGTAAGAATATCATTTCTCCTTCATTAACTGTATATCTTTTTTCTCCAAAATCATATTGCATAGAGCCGCTGAGCCTTATATTGAAGCTGTATGTTTTTCTTTTTTCAGCCCTGCCGCTTCGCGGGCTTACCTTGCTTATGGCAGATATACTTTTTACAAAATCGGGCTTAACCATCATAAGCTACCACCTCAGTGTGAGTATATCACAACAAATAATAATTTTCAACAAAATGTGTTTTGAAAATTCCATACTATTTTTTTATTTCCATATACTGTATGTTTTGTGGTGATATAATACTATAAGTGTTTAGAACTCACAAAAAAGGGGAGATGAGATGTATGGGATTTTTAAAGCAACCCAAAAACTGCAGATTTTCAAATAAAACCATATTGCTGTTTGTTTTGCCGATATTTTTAGAACAGATAATGATAGCATTTATAGGTATTGCCGATACCTATATGGTGTCGAGCTTTGGCGAAGCGGCAGTTGCAGGAGTTTCACTTGTAACAAGTATTGATAAATTTGTTAAAAGCATTTTTACGGGGCTTGCAGCCGGTGCAAGCGTTGTGGTTTCGCAGTATATTGGTGCCGATGATAAATTAAATGCTTCAAAATCTATGAAAGCAGGCATTCAGATATTGTTTTTACTAACAATAATAATAACTGCAATAATGGTAATATTCAAGAAAAAAGTTCTCAGTTTGCTTTTTGGTGCAGTTGAAAGTGATGTTATGCAATCAAGCATAAAATATTTTTCAGTAACGGCTTTTTCTTATCCTTTTGTGAGCTTATTCAGTATTGGGTGTTCGTCATATCGTGCAATGGGAAACAGCCGCACAACTTTTTATTCATCAATGCTTATGCTTAGCATAAATCTTTTGTTAAAATACATATTTATATATCATTTAAATCTTGGTGTAACAGGTGCGGGCCTTTCCTCGCTTATAGCCTACGGAATTGTTGGAATTGTTCTTATATGCTCACTTCATAGTACCAATAACAAAGTGTGGCTTAGCAGAATCTATGTTTATGAAGGCACAAAGAAAATGATAAAATCAATATTTGGAATAGGAATCCCAAACGGAATAGAAAATGGTATGTTTCAGATGGGGCATCTTCTTTTGCAAAATCTTATGTCCACACTGGGAACTGTTGCTATTGCCGCAAATGCTTTGTATTCAAATCTTTCTCCTCTTTATCATTCTCTAAATTCGGGATTTAGCCTTGGTATTACAACCTTTGTTGCACAGTGTATGGGTGCAGGCAGACCCGATGAGGCACGTTATTATATGCGGCACATTTTAAAACTAACTTATGTTTTTACCGCAACAAATGGTATTATTCTTATATTATTTTCAAAACCGCTTATTTCTATTTACGGGCTTTCCCAGGAGGTTACAAGCGTTGGACACAAGCTTCTTTTAATGTATGTAACAGGTGCCATATTTGCATACCCTTCGTCATTTACCCTTGCAAATGGCCTGAGAGGAACGGGAGATACAAAATTCACTATGACTGTTTCTCTTTGTTCTATGTTTGGCATTAGAATAGGGCTTGCCTACATAGCTGTTTATGTTTTTAAAATGGGAATATACGGTGTGCAGCTTATTATGATATTTGAATGGTTTGAAAAAGGAATTATATATCACATACGCGAACGCAGGGGAAAATGGCAAAACATAAAGGTTATTTAGCCTGATTTTTGGATAAAATTTACTTGACAAAAAAGTTTTAATATATTATAATGATAAGGCTGATTTTAGGTCGATATTTTTTCAGCAGGCTTTTGGATATCCAAAAGTTCCTTGCTCTGTTTTAAAAAGCAGGGCCCAAGTCCACAAGGAGGTATAAGCATAATGGAAAAAGTTATGAATAACTACGAAACTATTTTTGTTATCGATGCGTCTTTATCAGAAGAGGAAATTAATTCTATTTCCGAAAAATTCACATCTCTTATTGCCGCTAATGGCACAACAGAGTCTGTTGACGTGTGGGGCAAAAGACGTCTTGCTTACCCAATTGACTATAAAACAGAAGGTTACTATGTTTTAGTTAATTTTGCAAGCGAAGCAGAATTCATCACCGAACTCGAAAGAATTTATAACATCACCGACGGTGTTTTAAGAACAATCGTTATAAGAAAATAATTACGAGGTGATAAGGTTATGAACAAAGCAATACTTGTTGGTAGACTCACAAGAGACCCCGAGCTCAGAACAACAGCAAACGGTGTTAGTGTTTGCTCATTCTCAATTGCTGTTAACCGTCGTTTTAAAAATGCAGACGGCAACTACGATGCAGATTTTATAAACTGCGTTGCATGGAGACAGCAGGCTGAATTTATGGCAAAATATTTTGCTAAAGGCAGCATGGTAGGCGTTGTAGGCAGTATTCAAACAAGAAACTACGATAACAAAGACGGACAAAAGGTTTATGTAACAGAAGTTGCAGTTGACGAAGTTCATTTTGTTGAAAGCAAATCTTCAAGAGATTCTGCTCCCGTAGTTGATAATACATTCGCACCGGCAAAACAGAATAGCGAAAGCGCTTTCGAAGCAAATGATGGCTTTATGCCAATGCCGGCAGCAGATGACGACCTGCCCTTTTAATTAATTAAAGGAGGTAATAAAAATGGCTGAAGAAAAGACATTCCGCAGAAAACCAAAAAGAAAAGTTTGTGCTTTCTGTGCAGATAAAATTCAGGAAATTGATTACAAGGATATAGCAAAACTCAGAAGATATGTTTCTGAAAGAGCTAAAATTCTTCCCAGAAGAATCAGCGGTAACTGTGCTAAGCACCAGAGACAGCTCACAGTAGCTATCAAAAGAGCAAGACACATCGCTCTTCTTCCTTTCACAGCTGAATAATTTAAACAAAAATAAATCGGAACAATTTTTTGTTCCGATTTTTTGTTATATACAGAATGCTCACCTGTAAAAAGGTGAGCACTTTTTTTTATTTAATCTTCTCCGCCTCAATAAGCATATTTTCAACAAATATCCCAGACCCACGGGTTGGGTCATTCACACAAACATGGGTAACAGCTCCCACAAGCTTGTCGTTTTGAAGTATTGGTGAACCACTCATCCCCTGAACGATTCCGCCTGT
>JAGBXL010000058.1 GCA_017629325.1 Clostridia bacterium
AATTGGCACAAATCAGAATATGATTGGTGATAAGGTTTTTGAAACCTGCAGAACAACCCCTGATTCTATTGAGCTTCAGGGTATTTTTGCCCAGATGGCAGAGGAAAAAGTTGACTGGTGTATTATGGAGGTTTCTTCTCATGCACTTGAACTAGACAGAGTGTATGGCTGCAGCTATCATGTTGGTGCTTTTACAAATTTAACTCAGGACCATCTTGATTTTCACAAAACAATGGAAAATTATGCATCTGCCAAAGAAAAGCTCTTTGGGGTAAGCGATGTATCAGTTATAAATATTGACGATAGCTTCGGCGCAAATATGACAAAAAGTGCAAAAAATAAGCTTTTAACATATTCTGCAAAAGAAGAATCCATTCTTAAGGCAGAAAATATAAGCCTCAAATCAGACGGCGTATCTTTTGATTTAAACGGCGAGAGAATAAATCTTGCCATACCGGGTGAATTCTCGGTTTATAATGCTCTTTGTGCAATTGGAATTGCACTTGGCTGCGGTTTGGAATTATCCGATATAAAGATAGCTCTTGCATCTGCCGGCGGTGTAAAGGGAAGAGCAGAAGTTGTAAAAACAAACACAAACTATACTGTTTTAATAGACTACGCCCACACCCCCGACGGAATAGAAAATATTTTAAAAACCGTAAAGGGCTTTGCAAAGGGCAGAGTGATTATTGTTTTTGGCTGCGGCGGCGACCGCGACAACACCAAACGCTCTATAATGGGCAAAATTGCAGGAGATTTAGCCGATTTTTGTGTTGTAACAAGCGATAATCCCCGAACAGAAGAGCCATTAAAAATAATTTCTATGGTAGAAGAAGGCGTAAAGACAAGCCTCTGCCCATATATCGTTATAGAAAGCCGCTACGATGCTATCCGCTATGCCCTCCAAAATGCCAAAGAGGGCGATGTTATAGTTCTTGCAGGCAAAGGTCATGAAACATATCAGATTTTAAAAGATAAAACAATTCACTTTGACGAAAGAGAAGTTGTAAGAGAAATTTTAGAACACTTATAATAGTAAAAGAGGTATTTGCAAATGGCATATCTTATTAAACCACTCACAGCTTCCCAAATAGCTAAAGCAGTAGATGGCAGACTTATATATGGAAACGGCGAAAGCCTTGTAACATCTGTCAGCTGTGATAGCCGCGATGTAGAGGAAGGCTCTTTGTATATAGCCATAAAGGGCGAAAATTTTGACGGACACTCCTTTATTCATGATGCATGCAAAAAGGGGATAGCAGGCTACCTTTGTTCCGACGGGCAGATAAATCAGTCTAGTTTATTTGCCATAATGGTTGACGACACAAGAAAAGCTCTTCTTTCTTTGGCATCATACTATCGTTCTTTATTTGATATTAAGCTTGTGGGCCTCACCGGAAGCGTTGGTAAAACAACAACAAAAGAATTTATTGCCTCTGTTTTAAATAGAGGATATAACACCCTGGCAACAAAGGGTAATTTTAATAATGATATTGGTGTTCCCTTAACGCTTTTTGGTTTAAACGAAAATCACGAGGCAGCAGTTGTTGAAATGGGAATGAGCAATTTCGGTGAAATTGAAGTTCTCACAAAATGTGCCAAACCCGATATTGCGGTTATAACAAATATAGGAACATCTCATATAGAATTTTTGGGAAGCAGGGAAGGCATTTTAAAAGCCAAAACCGAAATTTTTAAAGGTCTAAAAAAAGGCGGCAAGGTAATTTTAAACGGCGACGACCCGTATTTATGGTCTTTAAAGGGCAAACTTAATTTTGAAACACTTTATGTTGGCATTGAAAATAAAGAATGCAATTTTCTTGCAACAGATATTATATGCAGTGAAAACGGAAGCCTATTTAGATGTGGCGGCAAAGAATACCGCATAAATCTGCCCGGCGTTCATAATATATATAATGCTCTTATATCAATAGCCGTTGGAACGCTTCTTGGAATAAGCTACGAAAAAATTTATGCCGGAGTGAAATCATATACCCCCGATGGTATAAGGCAGAATATAATAAAATTATCTTCCGGAATTAAGCTTCTTAACGATTGCTATAATTCAAGCCCTCAATCTGTTAAGGCATCACTGGGCGTTCTTGAAACACTTTCGGCATCACGCCGCATTGCAGTTTTGGGTGATATAAAAGAACTGGGCGAAAAGGCAGAAGAGCTTCACCGCGAGGTTGGAAAAAATGTTAATAATTCAAAAACAGATGTTTTAATAACAGTTGGAAAAGATGCAAAATTCATAGCTGACGAGGCAAAAAATAAAGAGGTTTATATTTTTGAAACCACAGATGAATGTGCTAAGTTTCTAAAGGGCTTTCTTAAAAAAGATGATGCAGTTCTTATAAAAGCATCTCGCTCTATGAAATTTGAAACAATATCAGAATCACTTATGTAGTTAAAGGTGGCATTATTATGCAAAACACACTAATAATTTCAGCAGTACTTTCGTTTATAATTGCAGTTTGTTTGGGTCCAATACTCATACCCATGCTTCACAAACTAAAATTCGGGCAGGAAATCCGTGAAATAGGTCCAAGCTGGCACAAGAAAAAAAGCGGCACCCCAACAATGGGAGGTTTTATATTTATTATCCCCGTTATTTTGTGCACCTTATTATTTGCAAGAACTCTTCTTGGCGTGAGCCTTATGGTGTTTGCTCTTTGCTTTGGCATTGTCGGCTTTGCCGATGATTACATAAAGGTTGTAAAAAAGCGTAACTTAGGTCTTACTGAAAAACAAAAGTTTTTATTGCAGCTTGCCTTTTCAGTTGTTTTTATAGTTGTTAGTGTTTACGGATTAAAGCTTATAGACACTTTAGTTTATATCCCCATCTTAAATAAGAAAATCGACCTTGGTATTTTCTATATTCCCCTTGCACTTTTTGTTTTAATAGGCTGCACAAACAGTGTTAATTTAACCGACGGTGTAGATGGCTTGGCATCTTCTGTAACAGTTGTGGTTTGTGCGTTTTTAGCAATAGTATCTTATATGGAAGGTCTTTATGCAATAACTGTTGTAAATGTGATTTGTGCATCGGCTCTTCTTGGTTTTCTTGTTTTCAACTTTCACCCTGCAAAAGTATTTATGGGCGACACAGGCTCGCTTTTTCTTGGTGGAATAGTTTGTTCTTCAGCCCTTTTAATGAAAAACCCTCTTATTCTGGTTATTGCAGGTGGAGTTTATGTTTTAGAAACTCTTTCGGTTATTTTGCAGGTTGCATCATTTAAATTAACCGGCAAAAGAATATTTAAAATGAGCCCCATTCATCACCATTTTGAAATGTGCGGCTGGAATGAGAAACGCATTGTTGCGGTAGCATCACTTGTTAGTGCACTTCTTTGTGTTATTGCTTATTTAATGTTCATTTAGTTCAGGAGGAAATCATTTTGTCAGTTATCCAAAAGAGCAAGTCAAAAGAAAAACTAAATAAAATAGACTATTCCTTTCTTTTAGTAGTCTTTGCTCTTCTGGCTTATGGTCTTATTATGGTTTTCAGTGCCAGCAGTGCAACAGCTCACTATCAGTTTGGCGATGCTTATTATTTTATAAAAAGACAGTTTATATGGGCTGTAATAGGCATAGGCATAATGTTTGTTGTATCTCGTATTCCATATAAAACTCTTTATAAATATGCCCTTCACATAATGGCAATAAGTGTTGTTCTTCTTGTTGCGGTACTATTGGTAGGTACAACGGTAAAAGGTGCAAAAAGATGGCTCGGCTTTGGATTTATAAGCTTTCAGCCTTCCGAAATTGCAAAATTTGCAATAATTATTTTTCTTGCTCGCTCTCTTGCCAGTTATAAAGATGCTCTCAAAACCTTTAAGCTTGGCTTTTTGCCATACATAGGAATAATTGGCTTTGTAGCAGGCCTGGTTTTCCTGGAGCCTCATTTTAGCGGTGCCATGGTTATTGGGCTCACAGGTGTTATTATGCTTTGGGCAGCGGGTGCAAAATTCACTCATTTTATAAACATTGGTATTTTTGTGCTGCCAGTTATCGGCTTTGCCGCCATTGGAGCCGACTACCGTGCAAAAAGGCTTGTAACATTTCTTGACCCCTTTAAAGATGTAACGGGCGACGGCTGGCAGATAGTTCAGTCGCTCTATGCTATTGGCTCAGGTGGACTTTTTGGCATGGGTCTTGGTCAGAGCCGTCAGAAATTTTTGTATCTTCCCGAGCCTCAGAACGATTTTATATTTTCGGTAATATGCGAAGAGCTGGGCTTTATAGGAGCACTTTTAGTTGTTTTTCTTTTTGTGCTTTTAATTTGGAAGGGCATAAAAATTGCCATAAATGCCCCCGATAAATTCTCTAGCCTCACAGTTATAGGCATAATAGGTCTTATAGCTGTTCAGGCGGTATTAAATATAGCCGTTGTAACCTCATCTATGCCGGCAACAGGAATGCCGCTTCCTTTCTTTAGTTACGGCGGAACATCTTTAGTTTTTATCCTTGCCCAGATGGGTGTTATTCTTTCAATATCAAGAGAATGCGAACTTTAAAGAGGTGCTGTAAATGAGAATTCTTCTTGCAGGCGGCGGCACGGCAGGTCATATAAACCCTGCACTTGCCATAGCAGGCTTTGCCAAAGATAAAAACCCTGAAACAAAAATTCTTTTTGTAGGAACAAAAAGAGGGCTTGAAAGTAGCCTCATTCCAAAGCAGGGCTATGATATAGAATATGTAAATGTTGAGGGACTTTCAAAAAAACTAACCCTTAAAAATATGAAATCTCTTTTTCACATGCTCACGGCAAAGGGCAAGTGTAAAAAAATCATAAAAAATTTTAAACCCGATGTTGTAATCGGCACGGGGGGCTATGTTTGTGCCCCTGCTGTTATGGCGGCAAATTCAATGAAAATTCCCACAATTATTCATGAACAAAACGTTTTTCCGGGCAGTTCAATAAAGCTTCTTTCAAAGGATTCGAGCATCACGGCAATAAGCTTTGATGAAAGCCGCAAATATCTTGCCGGTGCCAAAAACATAGTTTTTACAGGAAATCCAATTCGCCCCAGTGTTCTTTCATTTAACAGAAACACAGCAAGAAAAAATCTTGGTGTGGAAAATAAAAAGCTTATAGTTATTTTTGGCGGTAGCCTTGGTGCCGCAAAAATAAATTCTGTGGCAATAGATTATATAAAAAATAAAAGCTATCCTAAAAACTCTCAAATAATTTTTGCAACAGGCGAACGAAATTATGACGAGATGCAATCTATAATAAAAAAAGAAAATATCGTTATAGAAGATAACATAAAAATTGTTTCCTATATTCATAATATGGACGAAGTTTTAAATGCAGCCGACCTTGTTATCTGCCGTTCGGGTGCGATAACCGTGTCGGAACTGGCGGCACTTGGAAAGCCTGCAATACTTGTTCCTTCGCCCAATGTAACAAATAATCATCAGGAATATAATGCCCGTGCTCTTTCTGATAATGGCGGGGCAATAACAATACTAGAAAAAGATTTTAACGAAATCAGCTTAAAAGAAGCAGTAAGTAGTATTTTATCAAGCGAAAAAGCACAAAGAGAAATGAGCGAAAAATTAATTGCCATAAGCTCGGTTAGTGCTCTTGATATTATATATGGCAAAATAATTGAGCTTACCAAAAATATGTGAATTACTCAAGTAAGCTCCGCCAAAACTCCTACCTACCTATCTACTCCGGCGGAGCTTACCATTTTGTTTGGTAACAAATAAACCCCCATTTGCATAACATATAAAAGGCTATAAAACCGATTATAAGCTGTGCAATTCGGAGGTGCAGATATGAACCGCTACAAAATAGAAGGCGGAAATAGATTAAAGGGCAGTATAGATGTTCATGGTGCAAAAAATGCCGCCTTGCCCATTCTTGCGGCAAGTGTTATAAACAGTGGAAAAAGCGTCATACATAACTGTCCGGATTTATCAGATATACAAAACACTATAAAAATTTTAGAGCTTTTGGGGTGCAGTGTAACCCGCGAGGCAAACACAGTGATAGTTGATTCATCAAATCTTTGCCTAAGGAGTATCCCAAAGGATATAATGGTTAAAACACGAAGCTCAACGATGTTTGCAGGAGCACTTGCATCGCGATGCAAAAAGGCATATATAGCGGGCCATGGAGGCTGCTGTATTGGGAGCCGACCTATTGATATCCACCTTGAAGCCTTCAGAGAAATGGGAATGGATATTAAGGAGGATTCGGGCGAGGTGATGTGCTTTGCTTCAAAAATGAAGCCCTGCACGGTTAATCTTAGGTTTCCATCGGTTGGTGCAACCGAAAATATAATGATTGCAGCATCTTTAACAGAAGGAAAAACAACAATAATAAACGCCGCCAGAGAACCTGAAATACAAAATCTTGCCGATTTTTTAAGGTCTATGGGTGTAAAAATAAAAGGCGACGGAACAGGCGTTATATCTGTATGGGGAACATCTTGTCCAAAAGATGCAGAGGTAACGGTTATTCCCGACCGTATTGTTGCTTCAACGTATATGTGTGCTTCAATGGCAACAAAAAGCCCTCTTGTTATAAATAATGTAAACGTTCGTCATTTGTCTGGTTTTATTGCCACCATAAGAAAAATGGGGGTTTCGGTAATTTGCCTTAAAAATTCATTAAGTATTTTTCCGCCGGATAGAATGATAAATGTTCCTTATATATCAACAGCACCATACCCCGGCTTTCCCACAGATTCCCAGGCACTAATATCTAGTGTAATGTGCACATCACAGGGGCTTGGCATAATAAGGGAAAGTATTTTTGAAAATCGTTTTGGCCACTGCCATGAGCTTTTAAAAATGGGTGCCGATATTGAAACCAAAAATGGTTTTGCATGCATAAGGGGCGTAAAAAAACTAAGCGGAGCTATTATGAATTCCCACGACCTTCGCTGCGGTGCGGCACTTTGCGTTGCAGCCCTTGGTGCAGATGGAATAAGCTATATTTCAAATGTTAATTATATAGACAGAGGTTATGAAAATCTTTGCCAAAGCCTAAAGAATTTGGGGGCAAAAATAGAAAGGATTGAATAAATGTGGATAGAGGGCAAGCACAAAAAAATTCAGGCGGCAGCCATCGCCGTCATGCTTATAAAATAACCGCCGGCCGTGCGAAAGCGGCGGGGGTAATGTGTCTTGCCATAGTTTTAATATGTCTTTTATTTATTTCGCCTCTTTTTAATGTTCGCAGTATATATGTGAGAGGAAATAATTATTTAACAAGTAAAGAAATTCTTGATGCATCGGGAATTTCAAAGGGCAATAATATATTTTCCATAAATACAACCGACGCAACACGAAATATTGAAGAGCTTTATAGAGTTGAAAAATGTGAAATCGAAAGAACACTTCCCGGAAAAGTTACCTTAAGCATAACCGAAAATGCCGAAAAAGCATATATAAAAATCAAATCGGGCTATGCAGGGATAGACGAAAACGGCAGGGTAATGGTTTTAACAAAAAGCTGCGAAATGGATTGTCCTCTTGTTTCGGGGGTAACTGCTCTCGATACCGAAAAGGGCAGCTTTATAAAACTTGAAGATGAA
>JAGBXL010000059.1 GCA_017629325.1 Clostridia bacterium
TTATGACAAATCCTGAGCTTTGGAGAGAGAAATGCGTTTCAGACTCCAATTCCTATCACCTTGCAAGAAAAATCTGCAATATGACAGTTGATTGTGAGAAAAGAGAAACAGAGCTTAAAAGCGTTAATGATATTGTGTGGGAGCTTTGTCACAGAGGGATTATAACAGATAAAAACCTTTGGCTTAATCTTTTTAAAGATGATGAGGACCTTTACTGGCTTGGCTTTAAAGCAGCTAATAAAACTGCAAATAGGGAGGGATGATATGTATTTAAAAACTTTAAAGCCCACATATTCGGGGCTTGACACAATAGAAAAAATTTCAATTCTTATTTCTTATGTTGAAGAATTGGGTGATGAAATTGCATATCGTCTTGAAACGTTGTCTCAGGCAGTTGAAAACATAAAAAAAGACATCTATGGGGAAGGAGCTAATTTAAATGAAAACACTTGATGTAATAGAAATATTTGACAAAATCCGCCCCAACTCTTTTGACTATAATTCCAAAAGAGCCTGGGTTGATTCTGTGGAAACAGACATACGACGTTTTGCTGCACTTCATTCGGATAATGTGTCTGATGCCTTATGGCAAAAGGAGGAAAACCCCGTATTATTTCTTGACAGCTCTTTTGCTGATTTGTATGTTTATTATCTTGTTTCAATGGCAGATATGACAAACGGTGAATACCGCCTTTACAACATAAGCAGCACCTATTTTAACAGCATATTTGACAAATGGAAAAGACAGTATCGCTCAGCGAATACTCCCGATAAAACAGTGTCAATAAAGATTTAAGGAGGTGATTATATGCTGCCTTATCTATCTAATATACCGGTGCAGAGTAGTATTGCTGTTGACAGCTTCAAGGGTATTAATGTGAGGGAGGATATATCTTTGGGAGAATGTGTTTCCTGCAGTGATGTGGCTCCATCATCATATCCGGTTATTTCATCAAGAAAAAAACGCTCTCTTCATTCGGAATGTGACGGAATAATAAACGGGGTGGGAAGCTTTGACGGTTTTTTCTATACATACTATAAAGAAAATCCAAAGGAAATATATCTAAGTTTTGGTGGAAAGGATTACCCTTATAAAAGCTTTAGCGAAGAGAGCGACTACACATTACGAAGACAATTTGCCACTCTTGAAAATGCAATAATGATTATACCTGATAATATTGTGTTTCACACAGACACAAAGGTGTTTGAAAGAATTAATGTGAGTCAGAGTGCAAATAGCTCTACTCTGGCATCAAAATTCTATGCGGAAGGTCTTGTAACGGGCAACTTTGACTATAAAACAATTAAGGAAATAGGCTATATCACATCAAAATCAATATATGCCAACTCACGTTCATACACTTATTCCGGAAGCACCAGACAGTTTTACACACTCACTTTCAACACTAATTTTAAAGTTGGTGATGTGGTGAGAGTAAAGGCAGATGTTGTTTCTCCCAGTTCGGAAATTACAACGGAATACACCAATTTTGTTAAGAGAATGAAAGAGGAAGGCTTTAGTGCAAAGATAAAAAGCATAA
>JAGBXL010000060.1 GCA_017629325.1 Clostridia bacterium
TTATTGAAAATGGGTTGAAATCGGTTTATTTTGTCTTGCTTTCTTCGAATTTTTATAACTTGTTTTCAAAGGAGAGCAGGCAACATTTAGAAAATATTCAAAAACATGGTCACCTTATTGGGCTTCACTTTGATGAAACGCAGTATGATATAGGTAGTGATGAATCACTAATTATTGAAAAAATACAGGAAGAAGTAAGCGTTCTGTCGCAGCTGTTATCATCTGATGTAACATGCGTATCAATGCACAGACCATCAAAAAATTTGTTAGATAAAAATCTGGTTATTCCTAATGTTGTAAATAGCTACAGTAACACTTTTTTTAAAGACTTCAAATATGTGTCTGATTCAAGAATGAATTGGCGCGAGTCGCCGATTGATGCTATAAATGATAACAATAGCAACGCATTACACGTGCTTACACATCCTTTTTGGTACGGTTGGAATAACATAACTGAACGTTTAAAGGATTTTGTTGAGTCAGCGAGTATGGAACGATATAATATGTTAAATAAAAACATACGTGATTTAAAACGTGATTTGCGTGTTGAAGATGTACTAAGATAATATAAAATATAAAGTAAAGTGAGTGTATACAATGGCAGTATTTATACATAATTCATCATTTGTAGATGATGGTGCAACAATAGGTGATAATACAAAAATCTGGCATTTTTCTCATGTTCAGTCGGGTGCTGTTATAGGAGAAAACTGCTCTCTTGGTCAAAATGTTAATATTTCAAACAATGTAAAAATAGGAAATGGAGTTAAAATTCAAAACAATGTTTCTGTTTACGAAGGGGTTGAACTCGAGGACCATGTTTTCTGCGGTCCATCTTGTGTTTTCACAAACGATATGACACCAAGAGCAAAATACCCCAAGGGCAGAGCTGCATATTTAAAAACCCTTGTAAAGACGGGAGCCTCAATTGGTGCCAATGCCACAATAGTGTGTGGTAACACCGTTGGCAAATGGGCTCTTATAGGTGCCGGTTCAACCGTTATAAAAGATGTAAAAGACCACGCAATAATGGTTGGTGTTCCTGCCAGACAAATTGGCTGGGCATGTGAGTGCGGGAATAAGCTTGAACCAGATTTAAAGTGTAAAACCTGTAAAAGAGAATATAAAGAAACCCAAAACGGTTTAACACAAATTAACACAGAGGAGTGATAAATATATGCAGTTCAGAGATTTAAAAACACAATATCATCATTTAAAAAAAGAAATAGATGATGGAATATTGGCAGTTCTTGAAAGTTCGGCATTTATAATGGGAAAACCCGTTGGCGAGCTTGAAAATAACTTAGCCGAATTTGCAGGAGTAAAGCACTGTGTAGGTTGTGCAAATGGCACAGATGCACTTCAGCTTGTGCTAATGGCATGGGGAATAGGAGAAGGCGATGCAGTATTCACATCTGATTTCACCTATTTTGCTTCGGCAGGCACATCGTCAATTATTGGTGCAACGCCTGTATTTGTGGATATAGATATAAACACATTCAATATGTGTCCCGAAAATCTTGAACTCCAAATTAAAAGAGTTCTGGAAGAAGGCAAACTCACTCCCAAAGTAATTATTCCTGTTGATTTATTTGGTCAGCCTGCAGATTACGATAGTATTATTCCCATAGCAAAAAAATATGGGCTTAAAGTTCTTTGCGACGGTGCACAGGGTTTTGGCGGAAGCATAAGAGGAAAGAATGTTGGCTCTTTTGGCGATGCTTCAACAACCTCGTTTTTCCCTGCTAAGCCTCTTGGCTGCTATGGAGACGGCGGTGCAATATTCACAAACGATGATTCTATGGACGAAACCCTTCGCTCTCTTCAGTGTCAGGGCAGATCACCCCAGGATAAATACGATAACAGAAGCATAGGAATGAATTCCCGCTTAGACACTCTCCAGGCGGCAATACTTATTCCAAAGCTCAAAGCATTTATTGAGCACGAAATAGACGATGTTAATCGTGTTGCAAACAAATATACTGAGGCTTTAAAGGATTATGTTATAACACCAAGTGTTAAAGAAGGCTTTGTGTCAAGCTGGGCTCAATATACAATACGGCTTAAAGATAATGAGCAGAGAAACGCTCTTTCTTTATACCTTAAAGAAAGAGGTATTCCCAATATGGTGTATTATCCAAGAGGTCTTCATGCACAAACTGCCTATAAGGAAAGACAACTCCCTGATAGCATGTATCCCAATACGGTTAAAGCAACGCAAACTGTTTTAAGTCTTCCAATGCATCCTTATCTTACCGATGAAGAAATAAATGAAGTATGTAAAAATATTATAGAATTTATAAAATAAAGGTGGAATAAAAATGTCGCTGTATGAAAAAATTGTAAACGGAGAAGAAAAAATATCTCTTGTAGGTCTTGGCTATGTTGGTATGCCAATAGCTGTTGCCTTTGCTAAAAAAGTAAAGGTTGTAGGTTTCGATTTAAATGCAAAAAAAATAGAAGCCTATAAAAACGGAATTGACCCCACAAATGAAGTTGGCGATGAAGAAATTAAAAACTCCAGCGTTGAATTCACCTCCGACGAAACAAAACTCAAAGAAGCCAAATTTCATATTGTAGCGGTTCCAACCCCTGTTAATGCCGACAAAACCCCAGATCTTGCCCCCGTTATAGGTGCAAGCGAAATCGTTGGCAGAAATCTCACCAAAGGCTCCTATGTTGTATATGAAAGCACGGTTTACCCAGGTGTTACCGAAGATGTTTGTATTCCTATTCTCGAAAAAGAATCAGGTTTAAAATGCGGAGTAGATTTTAAAATCGGCTATTCTCCCGAAAGAATAAACCCCGGTGATAAAGTTCATCGTTTGGAAAACATTAAAAAAATAGTATCGGGCTGCGACGAAGAAAGCCTTGATGTAATAGCAAAGGTTTATGAACTTGTCATAGAGGTTGGCGTTCACAGAGCATCGTGCATAAAAGTTGCCGAAGCAGCCAAAGTTGTTGAAAACTCACAGCGTGATATAAACATCGCTTTTATGAATGAATTAGCAATGGCATTTGATAAAATGGGTATCGACACAAACGAAGTTGTAGATGCCATGAACACAAAGTGGAATGCACTTGGTTTCCGTCCGGGGCTCGTTGGCGGACACTGCATCGGTGTTGACCCCTACTACTTTATTTACGAAGCAGAAAAGCTTGGCTATCATTCTCAGATTATAGCTGCCGGCAGAAAAGTAAACGATGGTATGGGTGCTTTTGTTGCTGATGCCACCATCAAAAAAATGATTCTTGCCAACAAATCTCCCCGTCAGGCAAAGGTTGTTATAATGGGTATCACATTTAAGGAAAACTGCCCCGACACCCGTAACTCAAAGGTTGAGGATATTATAAACCGTCTTGGCGAATACGGTGTTACTCCGCTTGTTGTTGACCCATGGTCCGACCCTGCCGATGCAAAAAGAGAGTATAATGTAGATTTAACAGATCTTTCCGATATTAAAGATGCCGACTGCATCATTTTTGCAGTTGCCCATAACGAATTTAAAAATATGTCTATTGATGAAATAGACAAGCTCTATAAAAATCTTCCCAATGAGGAAA
>JAGBXL010000061.1 GCA_017629325.1 Clostridia bacterium
GGAATTAAAGAAGCAACTCTTAAAATTGCAGGTAAAGATGTTAAAGTTGCAGTTGCCCACGGTGCTGCAAATGCAAAAGCTCTTCTTGAAAAAATTAAAGCAGGCGAGCACTACGATTTCGTAGAAATGATGGCTTGCCCAGGCGGATGTATCCACGGTGGCGGTCAGCCTGTTGTTGATGCTTACACCAAAGCAAAAATTGATGTTAAAGCCGAAAGAGCAAAAGCTCTCTATACAGAAGATGAAAGAGCTACACTTAGAAAATCTCATGAAAACCCTGTTATTCAGAAGCTCTATGCAGATTTCCTCGGTGAGCCCTGCGGTCATAAATCACACGAACTTCTCCACACACACTATACCGATAGATCATCTGAAAAATAATTACTAAAAAACCCCTTGGAAAATTCCAAGGGGTTTTTTTACTACCTGAATATTAAATTCAATAAGTAATAAAAGTTTTATCTTTGTGTATTAATTTCATCTTTTATTGCTGCCCAGATATCCTTCGACTCTAATCCTCTTCTCCAGCTTGCAACTCCTGCAAGGGAATATTTTTTAGCCAGCATAACTTTGTTTCTTATGGACATTGCATCTTCCATCCAGAGCATATATACCTTGCCATTTTTATTCCAGCTGTATTTAACAAGGTCAAATCTGGCTTCATATTTTGAAGTAGCCTTGTTTTCTTTTATCTGTTTTAAGGCATTATCCATAGAAACAGATTTTGTTCCAAGGTTTCTGCCATTTTTAGTTTCCCATATTCTCACATAAAATGGCATTCCCAAAACCAATTTATCTGCGGGCACTTCATTTAATGTGAGCTTTATGCAGCCCTCTGTCCAGCCAAGCCCCGCCACAGGCCCGGGAGTTTTTCCGGCAGGGTAGTATTGGTCATAAGCCATAAGCATTATATAGTCGCTGTATTTTGCAAGAGAATCTCTGTCGTAACACATAGACCATGTGCTGCTCGATGGCTCATATTTATTAACATCAACCGATGTAACCGCACCTAAAGTGTGAGCCATAATGGTTATTTCTCTAACATGGTTTGTGTATGCACCTCTGTCTTGTTCATACATATTTTCAAAATCAAAATTTATTCCGTCAAGCTTGTGCGTTAAGATTTCTTTTATTAAAAGATTATTAACAAATTTGCGGCTATCGGGGCTGTTTAAAAGCTTGCTTGCGGTATCAAGAGTAAAATCTGTTTTATACATTGCCCACACATCGTAACCGTTTGTTCTTGCATAATCCATATATGCATTCCCAAGCTCCGAGTTAAAATACAAATCATTTGTGCCACTTGTAATTTTAGTTGATTTTCCCTCTGAGGTTTGTGCCACACGGTAGCTGGTGGGGGATACTGCAGTTACTCCGTCTGTGTTATATGCAGGTGCTACCGAGGGGTAAACGTCCCATGTGAGATTTATAAACTGAGGCACAATTATTCTTGTGTTGTGTTCATAAACTGTGCATATTCCATTTCTTTCGAGTAACCTTATATCCGATTTTCCTTTATATGTTTTAACATTTTCGTTTATTGTTCTTGTAATATCATATTCGCAGGTATATTGGGTAAAAGGGCCATCTTTGTTAGCTGAAAGAAAATTTATATTTGAAATTTCGTTTTTCAGGGTATATCCCTCATCTTTTGAAACACTATATGTGTTTTCAATGTAATCATAATCTTTTTTTGCTCTGCCAATTGATAGTGCTTTTGCTTCATCTGTATTATTAAAATGACAATTCAAAAAGTTATATGCAGTTTCAAAAGCTGCCTGCTCGTTTAAAGATGGAAGATATTTGTTCATTGAGCTTATTATAATTTTTGCGGCTTCTGCTCTTGTTGTGTTGTTATAGGGCTTAAATCTTCCGTCGGGGTATCCCGATATTATTCCATCACCGCTTACCTTTGCCAGCTCTTTAATATATAGATAATTTTTATCTATATCTTTAAAAGCTATCGTTTTTTCAGATTTATCATCGGTAATTCTTGAAATAATAAGCATTATCTGCTCTCTTGTTATTTTTTCTTCCGGTTTAAAGCTTCCGTCGGGAAATCCGCCTATAATCCCATTAGATGAAGCAATGCTTATTGCTTCATAAAAAATGTGGTCTTTATTAACATCATAAAATTGAGTAGGGGCTTGAGTTTCATTAATTTCAAATGCTCTTGTAATAAGTGCGGTAAATTCACCTCTGGTAATATAAGAATCAGGGTTTGAATAACCATTATATCCGTTCATAACACCAAGTGCTTTTAAGGTGTCTATTTCATTTTCTGCCCAGTGTGAATTTATATCTTTAATTGTGTTTTGTTCAAATGCTAAAGTGTTTTGTGATATAAAAGCAGTTAATATAAGCAGTAGGGTAATAAGAATCTTTTTCATTGGTATTTAGCCTTTCAAATAAAATCATTTTAATTATACAATAAATAAACATAAAAATAAATTATAAAATATTGGAATAAATTTAGTAAATTATAAGCTGTAAGCTTTGACAAATTTAAGGCAATATGTTATAATACTACCATAGTTAATAAATTTTTGCAAGGAGGCAAAAAAATGGATAAACAAACTGTAATTCAAAGAATAAAAGATGTAGGTATCGTTGCTGTTGTAAGAGCAGAAAATGCTGAAAAAGCAATGAAAATCACCGATGCATGTATAGCAGGCGGTGTTCCTGCAATAGAAATGACCTTCACCGTTCCAAAGGCTCATAAGGTTATAGAAGAGCTTTCCAATCATTATAGCGAAAATGACATTATTTTAGGTGCAGGCACAGTTCTCGATGCAGAAACTGCACGTATTGCAATTCTCTCGGGTGCTCAGTACATAGTTAGCCCATATTTTGATGAAGACACCATAAAGCTTTGTAACAGATATGCTGTTCCCTGTATGCCCGGCTGCATGACAATTCACGATGTTGTAAGAGCACTTGAATTAGGTTGCGATATCATAAAACTCTTCCCCGGCGATGCATTTGGTCCTGGAATGGTTAAAGCTATAAAAGGTCCTATTCCTCAGGCAAACATTATGCCAACAGGCGGTGTAGATGTTAATAATGTTGGTGAATGGATAAAAGCAGGTGTTGTAGCTGTTGGAGCAGGCGGTTCATTAACAAAAGGTGCCGCAACAGGTAATTATGAACTCATCACTGAAACAGCAAAACAATTTGTTGAAAATATTAAAATTGCAAGAGGTAAATAATTAGATTGAAATGACGGTTCGTCGAGGACGCCGAACCCTACATATATGCCACGCAAACAATATAAGTAGGGGACGGCTTCCCAGACGTCCCGAAAATCATTTATCTACACTCCATTTTAAAATTTTTTAAAAATAACACTTGATTTTTCAGTTTAACTGTGTTATAATATCATCTGTTGCAGATATGCGCCGCTAGCTCAGCTGGATAGAGCGTCTGACTACGGATCAGAAGGTCAGGGATTCGAATTCTCTGCGGCGCGGAAAAAAGCACTGTTCATATAGAGCAGTGCTTTTTGTTTTGCATAGAATTTTATTGACAAAAATATTTGTTATGTGGTAAATTGAAAACGGCTTAATAATAGTATAAAGGAAGATGTTTATGTCGAAGAAAAGCGAAAGAAACACAAAGGGAAAAATCATAAATGCCGCATGGAATCTATTTTATGAACAGGGGTATGACAATACAACCGTAGAAGAAATAATCGATGCATCGCAAACCTCAAAAGGCTCGTTCTATCATTATTTTGAAGGAAAAGATGCTCTTCTTGGCTCGCTTTCTTATATATTTGACGAAGAATACGAAAAGCTTCAAAATAGTTTTCCAAGCGGTATGAAAAGCTTTGAAAAGCTTCTTTATTTAAATACGAAGCTTTTTTCTATGATAGAAGACCGCATAGATATTGAGCTTTTAACAAGACTCTATTCAACGCAGCTTGTAACCAAAGGCGAAAAGCATCTTTTAGATAATAAAAGGTTATATTATAAGCTTTTAAGGCAAATTGTTTCCGAAGGTCAGAAAAATGGTGAATTAACAAATGAAATGACTGCAAACGAAATTGTTAAGCTCTATGCAATATGTGAAAGAAGCCTTATATACGATTGGTGCCTGTGTAATGGAGAATACTCTCTCTCAAGCTATGCCAAAAAGACAATGCCCATGTTTTTGTCTGGAATTCGTCTTTGATTTAGTCTTATATAAAAATGCCTTAAAATAAGAGTTATTTGATTTATATAGAGGACTAAGTATAGAACATAGTCTATACCTAGTTCTCTATTGATTTTTGTAATTTTATGTGATATAATCACGAAGTGCGAAAAAATTATAAAGGAGATTTAAATAATGGATATTTTTGCATTTGTACTATACTTTGTGGCAATGCTTGCCATTGGTATTTACTTTTTCTTTAAATCAAAAGACGTAACAGAAAAAGACTATTTCCTCGGCGGTCGTGCAATGGGACCATGGGTAACCGCAATGAGTGCCCAGGCGTCCGATATGAGTGCATGGCTTCTTATGGGGCTTCCCGGAAGCATTTTAGCATTCGGCTTTGGTCAGGCATGGATTGGAATCGGTTTGGCAATAGGTACTGCTGCCAACTGGATTTTAGTTGCTAAAAGGCTTCGTAAATTTTCAAAAGCATCGGGCGATTCCATCACCCTTCCTCAGTATCTTTCCAACCGTTTTAAATCAAAAAGTTATGCAGTAAGCATCATTTGTGCAGTTGTATTTTTAGTATGCTTCACAATTTATGTTGCCTCTGCTTTTGTGGCAGGCTCCGATGTGTTTACAACACTTGTTCCCCAGCTTTCCAAATCAACCGCAATGATTATTTTTGCAGCAATCGTTGTTATTTATACCTTCCTTGGCGGTTTTAATGCAGTTTGCTGGACAGACTTTTTCCAGGGACTTCTCATGATTGCAGCACTTCTTATTGTTCCTATTGTTGTGGGCTTTACAAAAGATTTAGATGTAGCAGCTCTTCAAACTGTGTATTCAGGTCCAAACGGCGAAGAATTCAAGTTTGTTGCCAATTTCTTTAATGCAAGCTGGCAAGATGTTGTCTCCGGTCTTGGCTGGGGTCTTGGCTACTTCGGTATGCCTCATATCATTGTAAGATTTATGGCTATCGAAAAACCCTCAATGGTTAAAAAATCTGCAACAGTTGCTATTATATGGGTTGTTCTTTCACTTGCCGCAACAATTGTTATTGCATATTTTGGCAGAATGTTTGTTTATTCAAATGGAACAGACCTTTCAAAATTTCTCCTTTCCGAAGGTAAGCAGTCTTTAATATTTGTTGAGCTTGCAAGAGATGTATTCCCTGCATTTATTGCCGGTCTTCTTTTGGCAGCTATTATTGCAGCATCAATGTCAACTGCAGATTCACAGCTTCTTGTTGCAGCATCATCATTCTCAAGCGACCTCTATAAACCCCTTGTAAGAAAAAATGCTTCCAACAAAGAAATGCTCTGGGTTAGCCGTATCATAGTTCTTGTTATTTCTGTTGTTGCATATTTCATAGCAAGCAGCAAGGGAAAAGCTGCTCAGGCTATAATGGATCTTGTATCAAATGCATGGGGTATCTTTGGTGCCGCATTTGGTCCTGCAGTTTTGTTATCGCTTTTCTGGAAGAGATTTACATATAAAGGTGCAGTTGCCGGTATTCTTGCAGGTGCAATAGCAGATATGCTTTGGCTCTGGCTTCCTGTTTGCAGCGGTCAAACCTTAACCGCACTCACAGGTGTGTATGAAATCATACCCGGATTTATCATCGGTGCAATATTTGCAGTTGCTGTTACACTTTTAGATAAAGAGCCTTCCGATGAAGTTAAGGCAATATTTGAAAAAGCAACAGACAATAGCATAGACGACTAATATTAAATAAAAAAATGGTTTGTAAAATAATGTTTTACAAACCATTTTTTGTTATTCTGATTTTTCTTCTTCTCTTAGCTTATTTATTTTAGCAAGGCACTTTATTGCTTCGCTTACATTTTTAACAGGAATTAATTTTATCTTTGTTTTCTTTCTTACAGTTTCCATATTTGAATAGGGGATAAGGCAGTAGTCAAAGCCCATTTTTTCAGCTTCTGCAATTCTTTGCTCACAAAAGCTTATTGCTCTTATTTCGCTTGTTAAGCCAACTTCGCCTAAAATAAGAGTTTTAGAATCTATAATAAAGTTTTTAAAGTTTGAAGCAACAGCAATTATAACTGCCAAATCTGTTGCCGTGTCCGAAATTTTTATTCCGCCAACAACATTCAAATAAATATCTTGATTTTGAAGCTGTAACCCTAGTTGTTTTTCCAAAATTGCACACAGTAGCACCGCCCTTGAATAATCAATGCCCGTTGCCATTCTTCTTGAATTTCCAAAACCGCTTGGTGAACATAAAGCCTGAACCTCAGCCAGAACGGGTCTTGTTCCCTCTAAGGTGCAAACAACAGTTGAGCCTGAAACCATCTCGGGTCTACCTTGTAGTAGCATCTCCGATGGATTTTTAACCTCGGCAAGCCCTGAATCTCTCATTTCAAAAACACCAATTTCGTTTGTTGAGCCGAATCGGTTTTTAACTGTTCTAAGTATCCGGTAGCTTTGTGTTCTTTGTCCTTCAAAATAAAGCACACAATCAACCATGTGCTCAAGCATTCTGGGACCCGCTATATTTCCGTCTTTTGTAACATGGCCAACAATAAAAATTGCTATGGAATTTTCTTTTGCAAACCGCATAAGAAAATGGGTAACTTCTCTAACCTGGGTAATGCTTCCTGGTGCCGAGGCAATGTCCGATTTAAAAACAGTTTGAATAGAATCTATAATCATAACATCGGGCTTTTCTTTTGTTGCAATAGAAAGGATTGTGTCAAGGTCGGTATTTGCAAAAACAAGAAGATTGTCAGCTTCTGCCCCGAGCCTTTCGGCTCTTATTTTAATTTGCTCGCTCGATTCCTCGCCCGAAACATATAAAACCTTTCCTTTTTTTGCTATCCTATCGGATATCTGCAAAAGCAGGGTAGATTTTCCTATTCCGGGATCACCGCCAACAAGAATAAGTGAGCCTTCAACAATACCTCCGCCCAGAACTCTGTCAAGTTCCTCTGTGCCTGTTTTTATTCTGTTTTCATATCCTGCCGAAATTTCTTTTATTCTTTTTGGCTTTTCGGCAGAAAAATATGTATCTGTTTTTTGAGTGGTATATCTGGAAATATTCTTCACAGCCGCCTCTTCGGTAAAACTGTTCCAGCTTCCGCATTTTGTGCATTTGCCAAGCCATTTGGGCGATTCAAACCCACACTCATTGCAAATAAAAACTGTGCTTTGTTTCAATTTTTATCAACTTCTTTCTATGTAAGCAGTTGCGTTAATATCCGAACCCGTTTTGGGTGCGTATTTTTTCGCCACTGCTTCGTTAAAATACTCGCAACTGCTTAACATGGTGCAGTTAAACACCGTATATATTTTACAATAATTTTTCTTTATTGTAAATAGCCAATCTTAATTTCAGTTGGCTGTCTGTGAATTAGAAGCACTGCTGTTGGCATTATTACCACCATTGCCATTGCCATTATTATTGCCGCCGTTGTCTGTCATGCCGCCTGTAATGTCGTTTGCTGTGTTTTTCATATCGTCATTTAATTCGTCCATAGTGTCTGTAACAGAGCTGTCGCCATTTTTACTATTCATTCCTGTGTTTGTGTCGCCACCGGTGCCGCTATCCGATGAACAGCCAACGCACATACCGAGAATACACAAACAAGATACAAGTGTCATCAAAAATTTTTTCATAATAAATTTTGATACCTTCCTTTCATGGTATATTATTGCTCTGTTTTAAAAAATAATGCAGTAATTTTTGGTGTTTTTCAATGAATTTTAAAAAACATCTTTACATTAATTAAAATATAAAATATAATATAGTTTGAATTATAATAGAAAGGGGAGTTATGAATGAACGATCAAATCAAACTCATAGGTCAGAGAATAACCGATTTAAGAGAAATCGCAGAGCTCACTCAGCAGGAGGTTGCCCAGTTTTTAAATGTTTCTCTCGATACATATAAGTCCTACGAAGACGGCGTTGAAGATATGCCAATAAGTATTTTATATGAGCTTGCAAATAAGTTTGGTGTTGATTTTTCTGCAATACTTTCCGGTGATGCACCAAAGCTTAATGTATATCAGTTTGTAAAAGCGGGTCAGGGTCTTAAAGTAGATCGCCGTTCAAACTATAAATACCAGAGCCTTGCACCGAATTTTGCCAAAAAATCAGTAGAACCCTTCCTCGTTACAGTTCCTGTTCCAAAAGATGAAGATTCCATTCATCTCACAAGCCATCCCGGTCAGGAATTCAACTATATCCTCGAGGGTCGAGTCTGCATTATAATAAATGGAAAAGAAATTATAATGGAAGAGGGCGATTCCCTCATATTCGACTCACGAAGCTGGCACGGTATGAAAGCTTTAGACGGAAAGGAAGCAAAGTTTCTTGCCATTGTCAGTGATTAATTAGAAAGGTAACCACACTGATGAATTTATTAAGTAAGTTTTTAAATAAAACAGATTTTACAGATTATAACGATTATTATAATAATTTTAAATTAAATGTTCCCGAGAATTTCAATTTTGCCTATGATGTTATAGAAGAATATGCAAAAATAGCGCCAAATAAAAGAGCAATTCTCTGGTGTAACGACGAGGGCGAAGAAAGAACCTTTACCTATGCTGAATTAAATGCAGAGGTTAATAAAACCGCTAATTTCTTTAAAAGAATAGGGGTTAAAAAAGGTGATTTTGTTCTTTTAATTCTTCGCCGCCACCATCAGTTCTGGACAAGTATCTACGCTCTTCATAAATTAGGTGCAGTAGCAATTCCCGCAACACACCTTTTAACAAAAAAAGATATTGTGTATAGATGCAACAGTGCCGATGTTAAAATGATTATCTGCTCTGATAAAGGCGATATCAAAGACCATGTTAAAGAATCTCTTCCCGATTGCAGTGCAGTTGAACTTTGCTGCATTTTAGGCGAAGAAAAGCATGACGGCTGGTATAATCTCGACCTTGAAATTCAGGGTGAAAGCACCGAATTTTCCCGCCCGCAAGGTAAGGATAGCACAACTAATTCCGACCCAATGCTTGTTTATTTCACATCGGGCACAACGGGAAATCCCAAAATGGTTATGCACAATTTCACATATCCTCTTGGCCATATTTCCACAGGTAAATACTGGCATAATGTATATGATGACGGTCTGCATTTAACTGTTGCCGATTCGGGCTGGGCAAAATGCTCATGGGGTAAGCTCTATGGTCAGCTTATTGCAGGAACTGCACAGTTTATCTATGATTACAGCGATAAATTTGTTCCAACCGACCTTTTAGAGCTTATTGGTAAATACCAAATCACAACCTTCTGTGCACCGCCAACAATATATCGCTTTTTCATTAAATCCGATATGAAAAAATATAATCTTTCTTCCTTAAAGCATATATCAACCGCAGGCGAAGCTCTTAATCCCGAGGTGTTCAATCAGATATATGCCGGCACAGGCTTAAAGGTTTATGAGGGCTTTGGTCAGACAGAATCTCCCATACTCCTTGGCAATTTCTATTTTGAAGAGCCAAAACCCGGCTCAATGGGTAGGCCAAGTGCAGGCTTTAAGGCAGTTTTAATAAGAGACGATTTCACAGTTTGCGATGCAGGTGAAATAGGTCAGGTAGCATTTGATATAACAGAGGGTAAACCCGTTGGTGTTCTTGATTGCTACTATAAAGATAAAGAAAAAACCGATTCTGTGTTTGTTAACGGCTATTATCTCACAGGCGATTTAGCTTGGTGCGATGAAGACGGCTACTATTGGTATGTTGGCAGAGCAGATGATGTTATAAAATCCTCTGGCTACCGCATAGGACCCTTTGAAGTTGAAAGTGCTCTTATGGAGCACCCCGCAGTTTTTGAAACCGCAATAACTGCTGTTCCCGATGAAATAAGAGGTCAGATTGTTAAGGCAACAATAGTTCTTGCAAAAGGCTTTAAACCTTCCGACGAACTTAAAAAACAGCTTCAGGACCATGTTAAAAAGACAACTGCTCCCTATAAATATCCCCGAATTGTTGAATTTGTAGATGAACTTCCAAAAACAATTTCAGGAAAGATTAAAAGAGCAGAAATACGAAATACAGATAAAGACAAAAAATAAGGGGATGTAAAAATAACCCAGACCGCAAAAGGCGGGAATGAAGGAATATATGGTGTACACACCTCTTTTTAAAGTCAAATATTTTAACTAAATGTGGAAAAATATCGTTTTTAACGATATTTTTCTTTTATATATTGCCTTTTGCTATTGACAAATCTCGCCACTCGCAGTACCTTTGTACAGCTTCGGGTTACCATGCCAAGCAAGACAATATCTTGCTTGGCACTCGATTTGTCCATTCTGAATTTATTTTTCCTATCCCCATCAAATAAAACCTCTCAAACACAATTGTGTTTGAGAGGTTTTATTATTTGAAAATTTAACAAATATCCCTTGCAAAAAATAATGTTTTGTTATATAATGTTATATTGTAAAATTATATATGTAAAATTATGTATTTATATACAGGAGGAAGTTATGAGAAACGTTTATGATGTATTAAAAGAAAGAGGTCTCATTGCTCAGGTTACTCACGAAGAAGAGGTAAGAGAGCTTCTTGGAAAAGAAAAGGTAACCTTCTATATAGGCTTTGACCCAACTGCCGATAGTCTTCATGTTGGGCACTTTTTGCAGATGGTTGTTATGAAGCACATGCAGATGCACGGCCACCGTCCTATTGCACTTGTTGGCGGCGGCACAGGTCATATAGGCGATCCTTCGGGCAGAACAGATATGCGTCAGATGATGACTGCCGATATTATTAACCACAACTGCGAATGCTTTAAAAAGCAGCTTTCAAGTGTTATAGATTTTTCCGAAGGCAAAGCCCTTATGGTTAATAATGCCGACTGGCTTTTAAAATTAAACTATGTAGAATTTTTAAGAGATATAGGTGCATGCTTCTCTGTTAATAAAATGCTCACAGCAGAGTGCTTCAAGCAGCGTCTTGAAAAAGGTCTTTCCTTTTTGGAATTCAACTATATGCTTATGCAAAGCTACGACTTTTTAATGCTCAGCCGCGAATACGACTGCAAGCTCGAACTCGGCGGCGACGACCAGTGGAGCAACATTTTAGGCGGAATAGAACTTTGCCGCCGTAAAGATCAAAAGCAGGTTTACGGCATGACCTTCACTCTTTTAACAAACAGCGAAGGCAAAAAAATGGGCAAAACCCAAAGTGGTGCTCTCTGGCTTGACCCCGAAAAAACATCACCGTATGATTTCTATCAGTATTGGGTTAATGTTGACGATGCCGATGTTATAAAATGCTTAAAGCTTCTTACCTTCCTTCCTCTTGAAGAGATTGAAAAGATGGCAGAATATAAAGATGCCGAAATAAATAAAGCAAAAAGAGTTCTTGCTTATGAGGTTACAAAGCTTGTTCATGGCGAGGAAGAGGCCAATAAGGTTAAAGCTGCTGCAGAGGCAGTGTTTGGCGGTGGTATGAATTCTGCCGATATGCCCACAACCGAAATTGAAAAAGCAGAGCTTACAGATGGCA
>JAGBXL010000062.1 GCA_017629325.1 Clostridia bacterium
AATGCTTATATTTCTAACATATCTATGGGCAGTTTCAAAAATGGCAGATATAAAGCGTGTTTTTGCCTATCATGGTGCAGAGCACAAAACCATTGCCGCCTATGAAGCGGGAGAAGAATTAACACCCGAAAACGCAATGAAATATACCCGACTGCACCCAAGATGCGGCACAAGCTTTCTTCTTATTGTTATGGTTATAAGTATTCTTATGTTTTCTCTTTTAACCTGGAATACTCTGTGGATGCGAATTGTATACAGACTTCTGCTGCTTCCCGTTGTGGCAGGATTATCTTATGAGGTAATAAAAATAGCAGGACGTTATCCAAACGGTGTGGTTGGTATTCTTACAAAGCCGGGGTTATGGCTCCAGAAAATAACAACCGAAGAGCCCGACGAAAAGCAGCTTGAGGTTGCCATTGCAGCTATGAAAGCTGTTATACCCGAAAACAAAGAGGACGACAAATGGTAAAAATATCTGATGCGATAAATTTATCCTGTGAAATATTAAAGAAAAGTTTGCCCGATGCAAGAAGCGAAGCACAAAAACTTGCAGCTTTTGTTTTGAAAAAAGACACTCTTTACCTTGCAATAAATAAAAACGAGGAATTTCCTTGTGAAAAGCTTAAAATATTAAAAGAATTATCTGCCAAAAGAGCCGCTGGAAAGCCATTTGCATATATCACGGGAATAAAGGAATTTATGTCGCTTGAATTTGAGGTTGACGAAAATGTGCTTATTCCCCGCCCCGAAACAGAGGAGCTTGTTGATATTATAGCAAATGATTTTAAAAACGAATCGCCCGATATTCTTGATTTGTGCACAGGATCAGGTGCGATATGTATATCGCTTGCCCACTATATTAAAAATGCAAAGTGCACAGGTGTTGATATAAGCTCCAAAGCAATTGATTTAGCCAAAAGAAATGCAAAAAGACTTGGTCTTGAAGAAAGATGCACTTTTAAAGAGGCAGATGTTTTGGCTGACTCCGATTTTGAAAAAAAATTCGATATAGTTGTGTCCAACCCTCCATATATAGAAACATGCGTTATAGAAAGCCTTGACAACACAGTTAAAAATTATGAGCCTCGTCTTGCCCTTGACGGCGGAGATGACGGACTTATGTTTTACCGCACAATAACAAATAATATATCCTTCTATTTGAAAAAAGGCGGTATGCTTTATTTTGAAATTGGATATAATCAGGGCGAAGCACTAAAAAACATAATGCAGGAAAAATTTGCCGATGTTAAAATTTTAAAAGATTTAAGCGGCAACGACCGCATTGCGTTGGGAAGATATATTTAATTTTAAAATCAGCTTACATAAGCTTCAAGATAAAGGCACATTTCTTCAAAGCTTTCAGTGTGTATTCCGTCTTCCAAAAGCTTTCTTTCATCGTCTGTAAGCCCATGAGGAATGCTCACTGCATTCCAAAGCGTTGTGCCACTTTCTGTTATGATATAAGCACATATTTTATTTTCATAAATTTTTATTAAATATCCGCTTTTGTTTTCTTTTTTTGAAACCGATTCCGAAACATTATTTTCGGCTTCTAAAGTTTTTTCACCTGCCATGCTATCATAAGACCGGGCAGGCTTCTGACTCTCGTTGTTTTTTGGAGAATCCTTTAAAAAAGCAGAGAGCAGCAAAGATAAAGAAACCAAAAAAGCAAAAGCACTTAAAATAATAAGTTTATTAGAATTTTTCATATTTTTCACCCGTAATATTTTTTCATTTTAAAAAATAATTATTCATATTGTCGATGTTCCAACACAGAATTCAAAATTTTCAACCGGAGATGATGAGGTAATGAAAAAGCTAGATAACATTCGCTTTAATCAGAATCAAAGACAAAAGAAAAACCTTGGAAAGAAAAAAAACAAAGAAAAAAGAACACCTGCTTTCAGGGCTTTTGTTATGGCACTTAAAATTGGAGTTATATCCGTGTTTACGCTTGCTGCCATAATTATGATATGGGCATATTTTCAGGTGGACTTCACCTTTGGAGATAATCTTGGAACATTTGATATGAAGCTTTCATCAACAATTTATGTTAAAGACGGTGAGGGCGATTATTACGCCTACGAACAGTTCAAATCTACCGATAACAGAATATGGGTGGATATTGATAAGGTGCCAAAGCACATGCAAGATGCCTTTGTGGCAATTGAAGACCAAAGATTTTATTCTCACATGGGAGTTGATTTAAAAAGAACCTTTGGTGCAGTTTTAAATGTGTTTTTAAGAGGTGATTCCTCTTACGGCGGAAGCACCATAACCCAGCAGCTTGTTAAAAATATTACACAAGATAAAGAAAGAACTAACGCCCGAAAAATAAGAGAAATTTCAAGGGCAATTGTTCTTGAAACAAAATTATCTAAAGATGAGATTCTTGAATTATATATGAATTCAATTTATTTAAGTCAGGGTGTGCACGGAGTTCAGGCGGCGTCGTATTTATACTTTGGAAAAAGCGTTGAGGAGCTTTCTCTTGCACAGTGTGCAAGCATTGCAGGTATAACGCAGTATCCCACAACTTATGACCCGATTTTAAACCCTGAAAACAATAAAAAGAAACAGCTTCTTATTCTTGATAAAATGCTGGAGCTTGAATTTATAACAAAAGAAGAATACGACCAGGCAGCTAAGGAAGATCTTGACTTTACTCATGGAAAGAGCAGCGACAGAAAAGAAAACAGCGGAAGAGCTCAGTCGTATTTTGCAGACCATATATTTGAAGAAGCAAAAAAAGACCTTATGGAAGAATTTGAATATACCGAGCAGTATGCAGAAAATCTTCTATATAACGGCGGTCTTAAAATATATGCAACAATGGATCCAAAAATCCAGAAAACCGCCGAGGAATTTTATGAAAACGACAAAAACTTCCCTGCAGCATCGGGCTCAGTGAAGCTTCAGTCGGCAATTATTGTAAACGACCATAAAACAGGAAAAATCAAAGCTATTGTAGGCGGCAGAGGCGAGAAAAACGAAAACAGAGTTTTAAACAGAGCAACACAGAGTAAGCGTCAGCCCGGCTCCACTATAAAACCGATAGCTGTGTATGCTCCTGCACTTGAAGAAAATGTTATAAATATTGCAACATATATAGATAATGCTCCAATTAAAATAGGCGAGTGGGAGCCTCAAAATGCAAATGGCAAATTCTCCGGCCCTGTTCCCGTTAAAACTGCGGTAGCGTGGTCATATAATATGCCTGCAATAAGAACACTTCAAACCGTTGGAATTGATGTGGCGTTTGATTATTTAAAAAATAAAATGCACATTTCTTCCCTTGTTGAAAAGGGTGCATACAGCGATAAAAACCCCTCCCTTGCACTTGGCGGTGTTACCCATGGTATAACTCCTCTTGAAATGTCTACCGCATATTCGTGCATAGCCAACGGAGGAATGTATGTTGAGCCCACATCATACACCAAAATCTGCACCAAAGACGGCGAGC
>JAGBXL010000063.1 GCA_017629325.1 Clostridia bacterium
CAGTATCTTTAATCTGTCCCGTACCCATTCACCCTTTAAGAGACAGAGAGTATAATCAATCGGAGGTAATAGCAAAGGGTATATCAAAAAAATTTTTCATACCTCTTGTTCCCGACATGCTTTTTAAAATTTCAAATGTAAGGCCTCTTTCAAAAATGGATTTCAAATTAAGAAGCCGTATGATAAAATCTGCAATAGAATTTAATGTTAAGTATAATATAGAAGGAAAAATTATTTGTTTAGTAGACGACATATACACAACAGGTTCAACCGCAAATGAGTGTGCAAGAGTTTTAAAAATGTACGGAGCACAAAAGGTGTATGTATTGTCTGCATGCCACACCCCAAAAAACGAAACAGGAGAAAACGAAAATGCCGATACAAATATCGCAGGTAAGTAAAAGCTACGGAATAGATACCATACTTCATGGCATCACCATGAATATTGCCGATAACGAAAAAATAGGGCTCATAGGTGCCAACGGTGCCGGTAAAACAACGCTGCTTAGAATAATAGCAGGAGAACTAAGTTGCGATAGCGGCACCATCTTCACCCCTAAAGATTCCACAGTTGGTTTTTTAAAGCAAAATCCCGAAGAGGGAAAAACATCAACATTGTGGGAAGACATAATGGAAATATTTTCCGATGTAACCCAGGTAGAAGAGCAAATGAGACGCCTTGAAGAAAAAATGTCAAACGAAAATCTTTCTGATTCCCAGAGGGAAGAAGTTCTTTCGTCATATTCACATTTAAGTGCAGTTTTTGATTCTAAAGGCGGTTTTGATATTCAAACCAAAATAAAAACTGTTTTAAATGGCATGGGTTTTGAGGATTTCGATGCAAAAACGGTTAGAGTAAACACCTTAAGCGGTGGCGAAAGAACAAAGTTTTCCTTAGCAAAGCTTTTATTAAAAAACCCCGATATTCTTCTTTTAGATGAACCCACAAACCACCTTGATTTTAAAACAATGCAGTGGCTCGAGAGTTATTTAAAAGCATATCGCGGCACAATTATAATAGTTTCTCACGATAGATACTTTTTGGATTCTCTCGTAGACACCATCTATGAAATCGAGCGTACAAATGCCACACGCTATCCTGGAAACTACACAAAGTATCTCGAAACAAAAAAGCATAACTACGAAATCGCCCTTAAACACTATGAAGAGCAGCAAACAGAGATCAAACGCCTCGAAGACTATGTTGCCCGCAATAAAGTAAGGGCATCAACTGCCAAAAGCGCCAAAAGCAAGCAAAAGTCTATCGACCGTATGGAGCTTTTAGAAAAACCTGTTCTCTATGGCAGGGCATGCCGCTTTGGCTTTGATTTGGAGTTTACTTCATATAAAGATGCCTTGATCTGCGATAACCTTTCACTTAATGTAAATGCAGGGGGTATATTAAAAACCATAGCCCAAAATATAAATATAGATATAAAAAGGGGAGAAAAGGTTGCCATCATAGGTAAAAACGGTGTTGGCAAATCAACTCTTTTAAAAACTCTTTCTGGAACAAACAAAAGCCATGGCGGAAGCTTTGAATTTGGCAGAAATGTTTCCATTAGCTTCTACGATCAGCAGCAGGAATGTCTCCATGAAAACAGCACGGTTTTAAATGAAATATGGGATCGCTATCCCCGTATGGACGAGGTAGAGGTGCGAACACTTCTCGGAACAGTTCTTTTTACCGATGAAGATGTTTATAAAAGAGTATCCGATTTAAGCGGCGGCGAAAGAGCCAGACTTCTGCTGCTTGCAATAATGCTCGAAAAATCAAACACCCTTCTTTTAGACGAACCAACAAACCATCTTGACCTTCCATCAAAAGAAGCTCTCGATACCGCCGTTAAAAACTTTGGCGGCACGGTTATCCTTGTTTCTCACGACAGATACTTCTTAAATAAGGTTGCAGATAAAATAATAGAATTAACACCCGAGGGTGCAATTTGCTATAATGGTAACTATAATGAATATTTAAACGAAAAAAATGCCATAATTCAAAATGAAGCATCAAATTCTAATGCTTCTTCTTCCGCACTTAGCTATGAGGAGCAAAAAAGAAAACAGGCAAATGTAAGAAACCTCACAAAGAAAATAGCGGGCACAGAAAACAATATAGAAGAAAAAGAAACAGAAATAGAAGATATAAAGCAAAAAATATCCGAAGCAGGCTCCGACTACGAAAAGGTAAGAGAGCTATATGAAATCCAGGAAAAATACGAAAGAGAACTGGAGGATTTGTACGAATTGTGGAATACTTTGTCAAAAGAACTGGAATCTATTGTGTAATGTGAAACAAGATAGAAAAATTTTTAAAAAAGTGTTGACAAATAAATACCCAATATGATATATTATTAAAGCGTCGCGGGTGAACATAATCCGCACTTAAAAATTTTTTAAAAAAATTAAAAAAAGTGCTTGACAATGTGTTTCATCTGTGATATACTTTTAAAGTCGCGTGAATGACGCAGACGAATTTGATCTTTGAAAAATGAACAGTATATGAGGTTCTCGAAAATGAGAATTGAGTTTGAAGCGAAAGCTTTTTACTAGTAAATTAAGTTAGTGTTTAATGAGCTAACAAACAATCAAAAAGAACTTATTCAAGCTACGGCTTGATTGAATTTTTATTGAGAGTTTGATCCTGGCTC
>JAGBXL010000064.1 GCA_017629325.1 Clostridia bacterium
ATGGCAAATCCAAAAAAATGGGTGAGGATTTAATCTTTACCTATGGCAAAGAAAACGGAGTAAAGGTTTTGGTTTACCGTCTTCCAAATGTTTTTGGAAAATGGTGTCGCCCTAATTATAACAGTGCTGTTGCAACCTTTTGCAATAACATTGCAAACGATTTAGACATAACCGTAAACGATAGAAGCGTTATGATGAATCTTGTTTATATCGATGATGTTGTTAATGAATTCATAAATGCCATAGCAGGCATGGAAAATAGGGAAGATGACTTCTGCTATGTTCCCCTGGTTCATAAAATAACTCTTGGTAAAATAGTTGATTTAATCTATTCATTTAAAGAAGCCAGGCAGAATTTATCTGTTCCAAAGCTTGATAACTCTATTGAAAAAGCTCTTTACAGCACATATTTAAGTTATCTTCCAAAAGATAAATTCAGCTACGAATTAAAAATGAATGTTGACGATAGAGGAAGCTTTACTGAAATTATAAGAACTTCCGACAGAGGTCAGTTCTCGGTTAATATATCAAATCCCGGCATAACAAAAGGCAACCACTGGCACCACACTAAAAACGAAAAATTTGTTGTGGTAAGCGGCAAGGGGCTTATTCAGTTTAGAAAAATCGGCACAGATGAGGTTATAGACTATCATGTTTCAGGCGATAAAATAGAAGTGGTAGATATCCCCACCGGATACACTCACAATATAATAAACGAAGGCGAAGATAAGCTTATAACATTTATGTGGTGTAACGAATGTTTCGACCCCGAAAATCCTGATACATATTTTGAAGAGGTGTAATTATGAGCAAACTCAAACTTATGACAATAGTCGGCACAAGACCCGAAATTATACGCCTTGCTGCCGTTATAAAAAAATGCGATAAATATTTCGACCAAATTTTAGTTCACACAGGTCAGAACTATGACTACGAATTAAACCAGGTTTTTTTCGATGATTTGGGTCTTCGTGCACCCGACCACTATCTTAATGCGGTAGGGGCAGACCTTGGCGAAACAATAGGCAATATTATTGCAAAATCCTATAAGCTTTTAAGCGAGGTTAAACCCGATGCCCTTTTAGTTCTTGGCGACACAAATTCCTGCCTTTCTGCAATTTCGGCAAAAAGACTTCACATTCCCATTTTTCACATGGAAGCAGGCAACCGCTGCTTTGATGAATGTTTGCCCGAAGAAACAAACCGCAGAATTGTTGACCACATTTCCGATGTAAATATCTGTTACAGTGAACACGCAAGAAGATATTTAAATTCCGAGGGCGTTGCAAAAGAAAGAACCTATGTTTCCGGCTCGCCAATGGCAGAAGTTCTTCATAATAATTTAGATAAAATCAAGGCAAGCAACATATTAGAAAAATTAGGGCTTGAAAAAGGAAAATATATTCTTCTTTCTGCTCACCGCGAAGAAAATATAGATACCGAAGAAAATTTTTACAGTCTTATGAATGCAGTTAATGCTATGGCAGAAAAATATGATATGCCAATTCTTTATTCATGCCACCCACGCAGTGCAAAATATATTGAAAAAAGAGGCTTTGAATTCGATAAAAGGGTTATAAAAAATAAACCTCTGGGCTTCCATGATTATAATAATCTTCAGATGAATGCCTTTGCAGTTGTTTCCGATAGCGGTACTCTGCCTGAAGAAAGCAGCTTTTTCCTTTCGGTAGATAATCCCTTCCCGGCAGTTTGTATCCGCACAAGCACCGAACGCCCCGAAGCACTCGATAAAGGCAATTTTGTTCTTGCCGGCATCACAACAGAGCAGGTTCTTCAGGCGGTAGATACAGCCGTTGAAATGAA
>JAGBXL010000065.1 GCA_017629325.1 Clostridia bacterium
GATGATGCTCCGCCTCTGGAGTGCGGCGGAATATTTGCCTCAGATATCTCCAAGGCGGCAGCCTTTGCGGGCGACAATGATATGTGTGTTTACATGTCTATAGAGGACCTTTTGCAAAAATCCGACATAATATTTGTGTTTCTCAGCGACAAAGCTCTCAGAAGCATTTCGGTGACTATTGGCAAATATATCATAAAAGGCAAGGTGTTTTGTCATTTTAGCCCTGCATTTGGTGCAGATATTCTTGATTTTAATTCTAAAAACAGCTATATGTCGTGGCATTTTCCATATTATATAAAAGATGAAAATGACCGCACTATACCAGAGTGCATAATTGCCGAAGGATATGGAAAAAGAATAGAAATCTTCAAAGAAATTATGCAGCTTTTGTCAATAAAAATCTCTTTTGTATCTGCCGAAGAAAAGCTAATGTGCCAAACAGCAGAACTGGTTGCAAAAGATTTACCTCTTATGCTTCAGTACACATCAAAAAGGCTTATAAAATATGCCTTAGCATCTCTTGGCGAGCTTTCTGGCGATTTAATGGAAATGGCAGAAAAATCGCCCGAAAGTTTCAATAGCTATAATCCTATTCAAAAAGATGATGCCGATTTTGTTGCCCGTCAGCTTGATGTTCTCGAAAATCTTGGCATAGATGAAATCACAAAGCTCTATGCGTCTCTTATATCAGTTGCTGCTCACACAAGCATAGAGCAAACCAAGGAAAGTGAGCGAATCAAAATGCTTGCAAAAAAACACATTAAATAACGGAGGCATTATGAAACTAATCATAGCCGAAAAACCAAGCCTTGCCCGAAATATTTGTGAGGCACTTGGTAAATTCACAAAAAAAGGTTCGTATTTTATCAATGATGAATACATAGTAACCTGGGTGTTCGGGCACCTTTTTTCTCTTGCCGATATCGAACACTATAACCCTAATCCCGAAGGCAGATGGACTCTTAAAAACCTGCCGTGTTTTCCTCAAAAATTTGAATTTGAGCTTAGAAAAGATAAAGACGGCAAAACCGATGGGGGAGTTCTCAATCAGTTTAATGTAATAAAAGAACTTTGTTTAAGAGATGATGTAGATACAATAGTCAACGCAGGCGACTCCGACCGCGAGGGTGAAATAATTGTCCGCACCTGTATCGAAAAAACGGGTGTAAAGGGTAAAAATCTCACTCGCCTGTGGCTTCCCGACCAAACAGAAGAAACTGTTAAAGCCGCAGTTGAACAAATGAAAGATGAAAAGGAATATGATAATCTTGCATCAGAAGGCTATGCCCGCACATACATAGACTGGCTCTTTGGTGTTAATCTTACTCGCTATGCCACCCTTAAAACAGGCAATCTTTTAAGAGTTGGCAGGGTAATTGTTCCAATAGTAAAGGCAATATACGATAGAGACCTTGCCATAGAAAATTTTGTTCCCGAAATCTATTATGCACCACTTAGCAAAACCGAGGTTGAGGGTGAAAATATAGAGCTGCAAAGCAAAAAGAAATTTTCTAAAAATGAGCTTTATAAAGCAAAGGAACTTTGCAGGGAATATAATAGCTGCGATGCTTTGGTAACAGATAAAAAGAATAAAAAAGATAAGCTTTCACCCGGAAAACTCTATTCACTTTCAAAGCTTCAGAATGTTCTTGGTAAAAAATTTAAAATGTCTATGGATAAAAGTCTTTCAATAGTTCAGGATTTATATGAAAAAGGCTATGTAACCTACCCAAGAACAAATTCCGAATACCTTGCTACCGCCGAGAAAGATAAGGTTAAGGGTGTTATAGCCTCTATTTCAAAAATTGGCTACGATGTTAAGTTTAAAGATAATAAAACTATTTTTGACGATAGCAAAATAGAATCTCATTCGGCACTTATCCCAACCTATAAAATTCCTCAAAAAGATAAGCTTTCCGAAGACGAATTTACTGTGTATAAAACAATTCTACGCCGTTTCGCAGCTGTTTTTTGTGCCGAGGACTGCATTGCCGAAAAAAGCGAAATAAAAATAGATGTTGGAGGCTATGAAGAGTTTAGCCTTAAGGGAACTGTTATTGTTCAAAAGGGCTGGACAAAATACGATGACTACACCAAAAAAGATAAAATTCTTCCCAATTTAAATGTGGGCGACAGATTCAAACCCGATTTTGTTCCTGCCGAAAAAGAAACCTCGCCTCCAAAGCACTATACCATTGAAACTCTAAATAACTATTTAAAAAATCCTTTCCGCGATGAAAAAGCAAATATAGAAGATGAAAACGATGAAGAAGAATATAAGGCTATATTTGAAGGACTGGAGCTTGGCACAGAAGCAACACGCACAGGTATTATAGATAATGCCCGCAAAAGCGGATATATAGAGCTTAAAAAGGATGTATATACAATTCTTCCTGGAGGTAGATTTTTAATAGAATCACTTAGCAATATGGGCATAAGTATGGATAAATACAAAACCTCCGAGCTAGGCAAGGCTTTAAAGCAGGTGTTTCGCGGTGAAATATCGGTTAGCGATAGCGTAAAGCTTGCCACCAAAGAAATATCAAATGTTTTTGCACCAAAGGCTGCAGATAGCCCCCTTATTAAGAATGATATCGGCTTTATGGGCGATGTTGCGGGCAGGTGTCCTCTTTGCCAAAAAGATGTTGTTCGCACCAATTTTGGCTACGGCTGCAGCGGCTATCGTGATGGCTGCAAATTTGCCATAAGCTTTAATATATGCGGTGCCACAATTTCTCTTGCAAATGCATCAAAGCTTCTGGAGGAAGGAATAAGCGATACCATCGATAGCTTTTATTCCAAAAAAACCAAAAAGAACTTTTCTGCAAGATTAAAGCTTGAAAATGGGAAAACCATATTTGATTTCACTAAATAACGGAGGTAAAAATGACAAGCAAAAGAAAAGAACTTATAAGAACCTTAAAATTTGTTTTGTTTTCAATAAGTGCAGGAATAATTCAAATTGTGAGCTTTGCTCTGTTTGAAGAACTAATGCACCTTACTCACTGGCTTTCATATCTTTTGGCACTCACCCTTTCGGTTGTGTGGAATTTCACACTAAACCGAAATTTCACATTTTGTTCTGCCAATAATATCCCTCTGGCCATGGCAAAGGTTGCCCTTTTCTATCTTGTTTTCACACCTCTTTCAACCTGGTGGACTGCAGTTTTAACAGGTAATGGCTTTGGGTGGAACGAATATCTTGTTCTTATTTTAACTATGCTCACAAATTTTGTTACAGAGTATCTTTATGACAGGTTTATTGTGTTTGGTAATAGCCTTGACACAAAAAATAAAAAAGGAATGTAAAATAGTCTTAATTTGTGTCCAATGAATATACTATGTAAAAAATATGCAAAAAGCATATATAAATGTTGTTAATGTTTTTTTAAAAAACATCTTGAAAAAGATTGGAAAAGAATATATAATGATAATGTGTGTGTAATATGTACATACAATTAAAGTGTCAAACTTAAGAAAATAAATATAAAGGGGTTTATAAAATGATAGCACATGGCAAAAACATCAAAATTTTTACCGCAAACTCAAATCCGGATTTTGCAAAAGCAATTTGCAAAAAGCTTGGTCTTCCTCTTGGCGATTCAGAGGTTGGTAAATTTTCCGACGGTGAAATTTTTGTTAACATTAACGAAACAGTTAGAGGAAGCGATGTATTCGTAGTTCAGTCAACCTGTCTTCCCGTTAATGACAACTTTATGGAACTTCTTATTATGATAGACGCATTAAAGAGAGCATCAGCAGGCAGAATAACTGCAGTTATTCCTTATTTTGGCTATGCACGTCAGGATAGAAAAGCAAAAAGAAGAGACCCAATCTCAGCTAAGCTCTGTGCTGATCTTATAACAACCGCAGGAGCCGATAGAGTTTTAACAATGGACCTTCACGCTGCACAAATTCAGGGCTTTTTCAATATTCCTGTTGATCACCTTTTAGGGCAGCCAATCTTAAGCAATTATTTCAAAGAAGAATTTGCTTCTGAAAAAGACGATACAGTTGTTGTATCCCCCGACCTTGGCAGTGTAACAAGAGCAAGAAAATTTGCTGACAACATTGATGTTCCCATTGCTATTGTAGATAAACGCCGTCCAAAACCAAATGTTTCAGAAGTTATGAATATCATCGGCGATATAGAAGGCAAAAATGTTATTCTTGTAGATGATATGATCGATACAGCAGGCACAATAGTAAACGGTGCCGAAGCTCTTCGCGCAAGAGGTGCCAAAAAAGTTTGTGCATGCTGCACACACCCTGTTCTTTCAGGTCCCGCAATCGAAAGAATACAGAATTCATGTATCGAAGAGCTTGTTGTTCTAGACACAGTTCCCCTTGCTGAAGAAAAGAAGCTCGATAAAATCAAAATTCTTTCTGCTGCCGAACTTTTTGCAGAAGCAATCGAAAGAATTTACGAAGATGCATCGGTAAGCACATTATTTAACTAATGAACTACATGAGGGTTTGTAAAAAACATATTTTTTACAAACCCTTATTCTTTGAGGAGGCTTTCTAATATGTTTCTTGTTGCAGGTCTTGGCAATCCTGAAAAAAAATACGATAACACCCGCCATAATATAGGCTTTGAAGCAATTAAATTATTTTCTGCAAATAATAATATTACGCTTAATAAAAATAAATTCAAAGCCATAATAGGCGAAGGCTATGTAGGAAGCGAAAAGGTTATAATCGCTCTTCCCCAAACCTATATGAACTTAAGCGGCGAAAGCATAGGCGAAATAGCTTTCTTTTATAAAATCCCAAACGAAAATATAATAATTGCCCACGATGATATTTCTATGGATATAGGCAGAATAAGAATAAGAGAAAAGGGAAGTGCAGGCGGTCATAACGGCTTGAAATCAATTATTTCCCATTTGGGCAGTGATGTTTTCTGCCGAATAAAAATAGGAGTGGGAGCACCCAAGCACGAAGATTATGACCTTGCCGATTTTGTTTTGGGAAGCTTCACAAAAGACGAACAGAAAATTTTAGAGCCTGTTCTTAAAGATGTTTCATCGGCGATAGAATGTATAATAAAAGATTCAGCTTCAAAAGCTATGAATAAATATAATAGATAACAGATAACATATTATATTACAGGAGCTTAATATGAAAGGTTTTGAACTGATTTTAAATCAGATGCCCGAATTCAATTTATGCAAAGAGGATTTGCAAAAAGGAAAAACCCCCATACACATAACGAGTATGACAGGCAGTCAGAAATGTCATTTTATTTATTCTCTTTGTATGGAAGAAGGCAAAAAATGTCTTGTAATTACATACGACGAAGCAGAAGCAGGAAGGATAAGTCGCGACTTATCGTTCCTTTTTTCCCGTGAAGCTGTTATTTTTAAAAACAGAGATTATATATTTTATAATGTTGAAGCTTCAAATCACGCAGGCGAGCAATCAAGAATCACAGCACTTTCTGAATTTATAAAAGGTGCCCCTATGGTAGCTAACTGTGAAGCGGCATCACGCTTCACAATTCCGCCAAAGGTTTTTAAAGAGAACACCTTTACTCTTTGTCCGGGAGATACCATTGATATAGCTCAGTTTATATTGAAACTTGGCTATATGGGTTACCGACGCACATCAATGGTCGAAGATGTGGGGCAGTTTGCTCAAAGAGGTTCTATAATCGATGTGTATTCGCCTCTTCACTTAGTGCCTGTCAGAATCGACCTTTTCGATGATGAAATAGATTCCTTAAGAGAATTCGATAAATACACTCAGGTATCTACTGATAATACAGATGAACTATGTATTTGCCCCGTTCGTGAAATCATATATGACGAAAAGAAAGCTCAGGAGCTTTCACGAAGCATACGCCTTATGAAAAATGAAAATCTTATGGCAGATGCCGAAAAATTTACCCAAAATCGCTATTTTTCGTCTGTTGATAAATATATGCCATTTATATATGATTCTTTATATACTATCCTTGACTACGCAGATGAAAACACCCTTGTTTTTATAGACGAAGCAAAAATGGTTTCAGAGGTTATGAAAACAGCTGCAGGTCAGCAAAACGAAATAATAAGCGATATGCTCTCAAAGGGAATTTTCCCTAAAACTAAGCTTCCATATATTTTAGATTATGCGGGGCTTATTATGAATGCAGAAAAAAGAAAAATGATTTCTATTAGTTCTCTTTCTCATTCGTGCCCGTCATTTAGCCCAAAATCTTTAATAGGTATCACTGCAAAAACTCTCCAGAGTTATAATGGCAAGGCGGAATTTTTAATAGACGATGTTAAATTCTGGAAAAAGAATTCCTATAAAATTATTATGGTGCTCTCAAGCGACACCAAAATAAAAAATATGCAAAATGCTCTTTTAGAAAATGATATAGAATCTGCTGTTGCAGATGATATTACAAATCTTTTGGGCGGAGGTATATATCTTTTAAAGGGCAATTTAGACAGAGGCTTTGAATATCCAACAGTAAAAACTGTTGTAATAGGCGATGGAGAAACTTCTTCTCACTCATCTTCAAAGCGTATAAGAAGTGCCAAAAACAGTAAAGATGTTATAAAAAGCTTCGATGATTTAAAAAAAGGCGATTATGTTGTTCACCGTACCCACGGAGTAGGGCAGTATGTAGGTATCCATCAGCTTGTTATTGAAAATGTAACCAAAGATTTTCTTAAAATAAAATATAAAGGCGAAGATGTTCTCTATGTTCCCACAAATCAGCTTGATTTTCTTCATAAATACACAGGCGGCGAAACCCAAAGAGTAAAGCTTCACAGTCTTGATGGCTCTGCATGGCGAAAAACCGTTTCAAGAGTAAAAGAAAGTGTTGGCAAACTTGCCGAAAACTTAATTTCCCTATATGCCGAGCGTTCACAGCTCAAAGGCCATGTTTTTTCAGAGGATACTCCATGGCAAAAGGAATTTGAAAATAAATTCATATATGACGAAACCCCCGATCAGTTAAGGTGCATAAAAGAAGTAAAAACCGATATGGAAAAAGGAAAATGTATGGATCGCCTGCTCTGCGGTGATGTTGGCTACGGCAAAACAGAGGTTGCCATAAGAGCTGCATTTAAGTGTGTTATGGAGGGTATGCAGGTTGCATATCTTTGCCCCACAACCATTCTTGCTCAGCAGCACTATAACACCTTCTCTGCCCGCATGGGTGAATATGCAATGAGCGTGGAAATGCTTTCCCGCTTCCGCACCAAAAAACAACAGGAAAAAACCATATCAAAATTAAAATCAGGCTCCGTTGACGTTGTAATCGGCACACACCGCCTTCTTCAAAAAGACGTGGAGTTTAAAAATCTTGGGCTTTTAATAATAGACGAAGAGCAGCGTTTTGGTGTTGGTCATAAAGAAAAAATTAAAGAGATTAAAAAGAATGTTAATGTTCTTACCTTAAGTGCCACACCTATTCCCCGTACTCTCAATATGGCAATGGTTGGTATAAGAGATTTAAGCGTTTTATCAGCTCCTCCAAGCGACCGTTATCCTGTTCAGACCTTTGTTATGGAGCACGATGAATCCGTTATAATAAATGCTATAAGAAGAGAACTCGATAGAAAAGGTCAGGTATATTATCTTCACAACAGAATAGACAGTATCGAGAGGGTAGCGGCAAAAATAAAAGAATCCCTGCCCGATGCCCGCGTGGCATTTGCTCATGGCAGAATGAGCGAAAATCAGCTTGAAGAAATAATGATGCATCTTTTAGAGGGCGAAATAGATGTTCTCGTGTGCACCACAATAATAGAAACAGGTCTTGATGTATCTAATGTAAACACAATCATAATCGAAAATGCCGATTGCTTCGGTCTTTCGCAGCTCTATCAGCTTCGCGGAAGAGTAGGGCGTTCAAACCGTCTGGCGTATGCATATTTAACCTATCATGGAGGAAAAGTTTTAGATGCGGTGGCTCATAAACGCCTTATGGCAATAAAGGAATTCACCGAGTTTGGCTCGGGCTTTAAAATTGCAATGCGCGACCTTGAAATAAGAGGAGCCGGCAATCTTTTAGGCCACGAGCAGCATGGCAATATGAATTTAGTTGGCTATGATATGTACTGTATGCTTCTTGAACAGGCAGTAAAAGAAAAGAAAGGCGAAACCTATATTCCGCCAATGGAAATAAGCGTTGATATAAAAATAGATGCCTATATTCCCGAAACTTATGTTGAGTATGAGCAAAACAGAATAGACCTTTATAAAAAAATAGCCACCATAGAAAATATGGACGACTATTATGAACTTCAGGGTGAATTTATCGACCGTTTCGGCGATCTACCCCAAAGTGTTCAAAATCTTCTTGAAATTGCCTATATCAAAAGTCTTTGCCGCATAGCCGAAATTTCCGATATAAATCAAAATGATGCATCGGTAAGCTTTGTATTTACCGAAAGAGCAAACGCTGAGGCGGTTTTAAAGCTTCTTTCAGAGCACAACACAGATATGCGTTTTGTAAACGGTGCAAAATCAAAAATTATTTATAAGTGTAAAGATAACCAGCTTAATAATATTAAGATTATATTACAAAGTTTAGTAAAAACAATACAAGAGAATAATTAGCGGTTATTATATACTTGAAAGGGGTGTGAACAGATGAGAATTTTTAGAAAAATCATTTCATTGATACTTGTTATAATTATGGCATCTTTGTGTTTTTGTTCCTGTTCACCCAATAATAACAACACATCTGATGCAGGCTATATAAAAGTTGGCGATAGGGAGCTTTCTAAAGAATATATCGGCTATTTCTTCTATGTTGCCAAGCGTAATATGATAAAAGAGGCAGGCTTTGTTCTTGGCGATGGCGGTAATGCCACAGATGAAGATGTAAAAGCTTTCTGGGATACCACCGAAATAGAGGGCAAAAGTGCAGTTGATGTAGCCCGTGATTTAGCTTCAGATAATGCGGTTATTCAAACAGTGCAATATTTAAAAGCCGTAAGTGAAGGCATAAAGCTCACAGAAGATGAAGAAAAAGAAATTGCAGCTCAAATAAATGCGGCAATAGAATCAAGCGGCGGCAAAGAAGCTTTCAATACCCAGCTTAAAGAAATGGGCTGCGATGCCGATGCTTACAGACAGATTTTAACCGAGAATAAATATGTTCAAAAGCTATATGATAAATACGATTCCGATGGGAAATTATCAGTTTCCGATGAAGAACTTTCATCATATATGTCGCTTTTTCCCGAGGGAACATCACCCGAAGAAGTATTTGATGCAGCAAAAAAAGATAAATTCAATAAAATGGCACAGGAATGGGAAAAAGATTACGATATAGTTGTATCGGGTAAAGGAATGAAAAAATTCACTGTATAATAAAAAAAGCTGTTAAAAACAAAATTTAGTTTTTAACAGCTTTTTTTATCTTTTACTTATAAAGAAATTTTTCATTAAACCTCTGCTTTCATCTTCGCCAATTCCATAATAACATTCAACATTGTGATTAAAAAGACCGGGCTTTAGTAAATTCACTTTAGATATGCAGCATCCCGTTTTTGGCTCTTCACAGCCAATATAAAGCCTTTTAATACGAGAGTGTATAATAGCACCGGCACACATTGCACAAGGCTCCACACTAACATACATTTCGCAGCCTTCCAAGGTTTTGGTGCCAAGCTTTTTGCATGCTTTTTTTATTGCATTTATTTCCGCGTGGCAGGTGCAATCTTTTTTTGTTTCAACCGTGTTGTGTGCTTTTGCAATGATTTCACCGTTAAAGCTTATAACTGCACCAATGGGTATTTCGTTTTTATTAAAAGCTTTTTTTGCCATTTTAATGGCTTCGTCCATCATTTTCATTGCCTGTTTCCACCTCATATTTTTTGAATTCAGGTAAGTTTTTAATTGCGGTAAAGATATTTTTTGAGTAATTTCTGTTTTTCATATTAATGCTAATTAGCATATTCTTTGTTTCTTCTCGTTTTGTATTTCCGTCGGCAGGGCATATTTTTTTCATAATGGGCAGTCTGTTTTCTTCTGCAAATTTTTTAATTATGTATTCATCGGTAAATATAAGAGGCCTTATAATGCTTATTCCCATATCTTCGTAGTGGGTAACAGGTTCAAAGCACATTGCTTTTCCATTGTAGAGAGTATTCATAACAAAGGTTTCAATTGCATCGTCTTTGTTATGTCCTAAAGCAAGTTTGTTGCAGTTTAGTTTTTTTGCACTTTCGCAGAGAGCAGCACGCCTCATTTTTGAACAAAGGCTGCATGGAGATTTCTCATTTAGTCTGTCAAACACAATTTCTTTAATCTGTGTTTTTTCTATGGTGTATTCAATTCCAAGGTTAGTGCAAAATTCAGATATTGGCAGAAAACTTGCATCTTCAAAACCAAGGTCAATGCTTATGGCTTTTATATCAAATTTTTTGGGGTAAAAGCTTTTAAGAGAGTTTAAAATAGTAAGCATAGCCAAGCTGTCTTTACCGCCCGAAACTCCAACTGCCAAAACATCCCCATCATCTATCATATTGTATGTTTTAATTGCCTGCCTTGAAAGGCTTAATAATTTCTTCATAGTTTTGTCTTTGAAAATCATAATTAATCCTTTAATGTGTTTTTATAAATATACAAAAAAATACACACTTTTTAAAGTGTGTATTTTAAAAGCGGAAGACGAGATTCGAACTCGCGACGTTCACCTTGGCAAGGTGACGCTCTACCACTGAGCCACTCCCGCATACGATTTATTACTCAATTATTATAGCAGTTTTAATGCAGTTTGTCAAGCATTTTTTTAAAATTTATTTGTAAATGGGGTGTGATTTAAATAATACACCCCATTTACAATTGGTTTTTATTATTTATTGTCTGAATTCTTTTTAACAAGTTTGGAAAGTGCAAAAAGAGCAATGGCATTGGGAATAACCATAAGATAGTTAAAGAAGTCGGTAAGTTCCCAAACAAGATCGTTTTTAAGAATAGAGCCAAGGAAAATAAATACAATTGCTATAACAGAATATAAAACAGTTGCCCATTTTTTATTCTTAAAAAGATATTGAACGTTGAGCTTTCCAAAGAAGTTCCAGCCTATAATTGTTGAAAAAGCAAAGAATAATAAACAAACTGCAACAAATATATTTCCAAAATTACCCCAGGGAATAGCTGAAGACACAGCAGTCTGCATAGCTGTTGTTTTTGCAATAATTGCAGTTTCACCGCTTGTTGCTGCTATATATGCATCACTCGAAAGATTTGCAAGCGGACCATTACCTGTGTAAAGGCAAGTGATAACAACGAGTGCTGTCATAGTTAAAACAACAAAAGTATCAATAAACACACCAATCATAGCTGCAACACCCTGATCGTGAGGTTTTTCAACATTTGCCATAGCGTGAGCGTGTGGGGTAGAACCCATACCTGCCTCATTAGAGAAAAGGCCTCTTTTAGCACCCTGGCTTATTGCGGTTTTAAGAGCGTAACCAATTCCGCCGCCTATAAGGGCATCCGGAGTAAAGGCATATTTAAATATCATACCAATTGTAGTTGGAACAAATTTAATTTTAATGCAAAGAACAACAAGACCTCCAACAAGGAAAATTCCTGCCATAAAAGGAACCATTTTTTCTGTTACCGATGCAATTCTCTGAATACCGCCAAGGAATATAAATGCCGAAATAGCTGCAATAATAACACCAACTGCCCAAACGGGAATACCAAAAGCATTGTTGCAGGATTCTGCAATAGAATTGGACTGAACCATAGAACCCATAAATCCAAGTGCCAAAACAGCGGCTATTGCAAAGAAAAATGCTAAAAATGTTCCAAAACCATTAGGAAATGCTTTCTTAATGTAATAAACAGGGCCGCCGTGAATTTCGCCGTCAGCATCTTTTATTCTTGTTTCCTGAGCTAAAACTGCCTCTGCATAAATAGTTGCCATGCCTAAAAATGCTATAATCCACATCCAGAAAATAGCACCGGGTCCGCCAACTAATATTGCACCCGAAGCACCAACAATGTTTCCTGTTCCAACCTGGGCTGCAATAGCTGTTGCGAGAGCCTGGAATGAGCTTAATCCCGACTGGTTTTTGTCGCCTTTTAATTTAAAGTCGCCAAAAACTCTTTTCATTCCTTCGCCAAAACAACGAACCTGAACGAACTTTGTTTTGAATGAGTAGAAAAGACCAACGCCAACAAGAAGGATAATTAAAATGTAGTCTGAAAGATATGCGTTTGCTTTTGCTACAATGTTTAAAATTGTTTCCTGCATAAAAAATACCTCCAAAAAATAATTTTTTGCAACAAAAAAAGTTGCTTTTTAAAGCAACTCCAAAGAACGAATAATGAGCTTAATCACTACTTTAGCCTCTATCCTTTTGCCTGAGAGATTCGGTTTTTACACCTTGCACCTTCGGCACTCAATTTAATGAGATTCTCCAGAGTTCCCTCCGCTTTCGGTTCATAAGTTCCAAAAACTTCAAAGGGTTAATATTTAGCTTATGTTGCAATTCTACCACAGATGGAATTATTTATCAAGAGAAAAAAATAAAATTCAACAATTTATTACAAAAAATATTATCATATAAATAATATATGCTTGCAACTTGTACTAAAATAGTATATAATAAATTCAATAATTTTTTGGAGGTTAGTTTATGCAAAGAGAAAAATTTTCTTCACGACTTGGCTTTTTGCTTATTTCGGCAGGCTGTGCCATTGGCCTTGGCAATGTATGGCGTTTTCCCTACATAACAGGTAAATACGGCGGTGCGGCATTTGTTATTTTGTATCTTGCTTTTCTTCTTTTAATGGGGCTTCCCGTTATGGTGATGGAATTATCCGTTGGCAGAGCAAGTCAGAAGAGCATAGCTCAGTCTTTTGATGTTCTTGAAAAAAAGGGCTCAAAATTTCATTGGTATAAATATCCTGCAATGGCAGGCAACTATCTTTTAATGATGTTCTACACATCGGTTGCAGGTTGGATGCTTATCTACTGCAAAAAGCTGATTTCAGGTGAATTTGTAGCTGCAACACCCGATATGGTTAACCAAGCTTTCGGTGGAATGATGTCAAATCCCATAGCTATGATAGCAGCAGTTGTAATTATTGTTGTGGGCTGCTTTGCAGTTTGTGCAATGGGGCTTGAAAAGGGTGTTGAAAAAATCACAAAGTTTATGATGCTTTGCCTTTTTGCAATTATGCTTGTGCTTGTTGGCAATTCTCTTTTGATGGACGGTGCCAAAGAAGGCCTTAAGTTCTATCTCTATCCCGATTTTAAAAAGCTTATGGACGCAGGTATTTTCAATGCCATATTCGATGCAATGGGACAGGCTTTCTTTACCTTAAGCATAGGTATGGGCTCAATTGCAATTTTCGGCAGTTATATAGATAGAAAACACTCTCTTTCTGGAGAAGCTATCCGCATAACCCTTCTGGATACAAGCGTTGCACTTATGGCAGGTCTTATTATTTTCCCTGCCTGCTTTACCTACGGTGTTCAGCCCGAAAGCGGACCAAATCTTATATTTATTGCTCTTCCAAATATTTTTGCAACCATGCCCGGTGGCAGAATATGGGGATCGCTTTTCTTTATCTTCCTTTTATTTGCAGCTCTTTCCACAGTTATTGCAGTTTTTGAAAACATCGTTTCTTTCTGGATAGATTTAAAAGGCTGGTCAAGAAAGAAAACAGTTCTTGTAAATGGAATTCTTCTTTTAATCCTTTCGCTTCCCTGTGTTCTTGGGTTTAATGTTCTTTCATTTATTGAGCCTCTTGGTGCAGGCTCATCAATTATGGATCTCGAAGATTTTATTATAAGCAATAATATTCTTCCGCTCGGCTCTGTAATATATGTTATCTTCTGCTGCTTCCGCTTTGGCTGGGGCTGGGATAAATTTATTGAAGAAGCAAATATGGGCGACGGAATTAAATTCCCCAAAAAGATTCGCTTCTATGTTGCATATATCCTGCCACTGATAATCCTCTTTATTTTTGTTCAGGGTTATATAGCAAAATTCTTCTGATATAAAATAAAAAAGCACTCACATTAGTGAGTGCTTTTTTAAAAGGAGAGGAAGGGATTCGAACCCTCGAAACGGGATAGCCGTTTACAGCATTTCCAATGCTGCGCCTTCAACCAGCTCAGCCACCTCTCCAAGCGACTTTAATATTATATCAATCAAATTATAAGATGTCAAGAGTTTTTTTGAAACAAAATAAATAAAACCTTTGTTTTAACAAAGGTTTTATTTACTGTATAGGAAACTTCGTTTCTATACAGTAAATAACTTTGATTATATTGCCGTGCAAAATTTTTTGAAAAGCCTACTGCTTTTCAAAAATGCACATGGCTTAAGAAAAGCGATTATAGCTCCGCACTTCCGCCAAAGGCGGTGCGGCGAAGCCGCTTTTCTTGTTTTATTCTTGTTTATCTTTTAAAATCTGTTTTCCTGTATGATCTATTTTAAA
>JAGBXL010000066.1 GCA_017629325.1 Clostridia bacterium
ATGTTTTCAGAAAACGAAAGAATAACATCGTCGCTTCCGCCCCTCAGTAGTGGATACATACTAAAGCCGGTAACGGTGAGGCGAACATCTTTCCCATTTTTTACAGCTTCTTTTATATATGGTGCAATTTCGTTTATGCTGGGTTTGAAAGATTTTATAATCATTGATTACTCCAGTATATTTTTTTCTTCTAGTATTTTCACAATTTCTTTTATATCAGCAAGAGCATCTTCTTTTGTTACTCCCTCATATTCTGAAAGAAGCTTTTCGCAAAGTTCTTCTTCGCTTGAACCCTCGGAAAGACAGTTCCACAAAAACGCTGCTGTTTGGTTAAGGGTTATCATTGAACTGAAATCAACAAGATTCTGACCTACGGGAACAACAACAAAGCTCCCTGCAATTTCTCTTAAAATAAAACCGTCTTTAATTTTCATAATATTTCTCCTTATAATAAAATCTGCCATTATATATACAGCCCGGTGGCAAAAGTTTGTTTGTTGCACTCAGCCGTTCTTTTGAATTCCTTATATTTTTAGGAATATCCCTCATTGAGTCGGCAAAAGTAAAAGCCATAAGAAGCTCATTAAACTTTAGCTTTTTTATATCTGATGATGCTTGAACTCCAGAGTGGGATATAAGCTCTGTGCCAACACTTAAAAGGTCGCGGTAATACCTTGAAACAGTATATTTCAAGCGGCGGTTAAGCCAGTTAAAGCTCCTTTTATTTTTTAATGAACTTATAATAATGCTTATTAAATCAGACACACATTCCCTTTTTATGTTAACAATCCATTCTGATACATCTTTTTCGTATTTACCATCTGCAAATGTAATTTCTTCTGCTTTTTTAATAATATTTTTTCGATTTATTTTAACCTTGCACTTTTTAAGCTTACATTCATTGGGAATAAAAGAACAAAGTTTTAAACTGCCGTAGAGTTTACGCACTACATTTGCAATTTCACCTGAACAGTAAAAAGCACTGCCGCATACGCACAAAGGCTCTGCCAAATAAATACCGCATAAAAACAAAGCCAGATTCAAAACGTTTTCGGCAAAGCTAAGCTCCAATACAGACGGCTTATTTTTAAAGCTGATATCCGTTATGTTTATATAAAAATTTTTATCTGTCATAAGTTTTGGAGGAACAGGCCACACGGAATAAAATTCCTGAGCTTTCTTTTTTAAAAGATTACCCGAAGGTGTTACTATCCACGACATACAGACAGGGTAATTTTTATCATATTCTTCAAGAGATATAAGTGTGATAATTTCTTCGATATGACGAAGAGATAAGTGAATAAGCATTCCATTTCCATTATCGGCTACAATCTCTGTTTTGGCATTTTCTCTTTTGACTCTGTATGTTACAGAGGGTGAGGAAGAATTCACAAACGACAAATCATCTAAGGCGTATGCCTTTATAAATATATAACCGTATCCATTCATATAGTCAAGCGAATACGCATAACCCACCATCACAAAACTACTCCTATTTTATATTATTTTTATTCTATCACGCAAATGAACTAAAAGCAAGCGTAATTTACTAGGCAAAACAAAAAAGCAGATTCTGCAGGGGGAGAGCAGAGTCCGCTTTTTGCGACAGTAGATATCAACTACTGTCAGGCTATGTTTTTGGAGATTGTATCAAAGATTGCAGTAGGTTCTGCACATCTGTTGAAAGGATAAGAGAATTTACTCTTATCTTCATTTATATAATACAACACAGTTATTAAGTGCGTATGAATATAATATGAACAAATTGTGAATTTCACAAGGGGATGTAAAAATATTCCAGACCGCAAAAGGCGAAAAAATTTTATTCGAAATTTTTGCTCGCTCTAAACATCAAAAGCATTTTTTATATGATTTATTTCATCTACCACAAAGCCCGACCTAAGTGCATATCCGTAAACCTCTATTATATCAAAGCGGATATCACACGAAAATTTACTTAATGCAATATATGATTTTGCACCTAAGATCATTTTTTGTATTTTAGATTTAAAAATAAAATCGGCCCCATAACCATAGTTTTTATTCTTTCTTGTTTTTACTTCTATAAAGCAAAGGGTTCCCGATTTATCTTTTGCAATTATATCTATTTCGGCAAAGGAAGTTTTATAGTTTGTTTCAAGAACATTATATCCATTACCTGCAAGATATTTTGCGGCATGAATTTCGCCTAATCTTCCCGAGTTATTATCGCCCCTCATTTTACATACTCCCTTACGCCGCCAAAGGTAAGACGATGAATCGGGCATGGGCCGTATTTTGCAATTGCCTCAAGGTGCTCTTTTGTTCCATAGCCTTTGTGTTTGGCAAAGCCATACTCGGGGTAGAGCTTATCGGCTTCGATTATATATCTGTCCCTGGCAACTTTAGCAAGGATAGATGCTGCTGCAATAGAAAAAGAAAGACTATCGCCTTTTACCACAGTTTCAAAAGGAACGGGAATATTTTTTGCCCTATTACCGTCGATAAGTGCAAAATCGCAAGATGGATTAAGCGAACTTATTGCCCCTGCAAATGCCATATAGGTTGCGTTAAGAATATTTACCTCATCTATTGTTTTTTCATCTACCGAATAAATGCTGTAACACTTTGCTTTTGCTATGATTTCATCAAAAAGCTTTTCTCTTTTTTTCTCTGTTAGCTTTTTGGAATCGTTTACACCCTCTATATACACACCCTCATCAAACACAACTGCCGCCGCATAAACAGCACCAGCTAGTGGGCCTCTGCCTGCTTCATCTACACCTGCTATTAAGTTATAGCCCATTGAGCGTTTATTTTCTTCATATTCAAAAAAATTAAAATCCATTTAAATCACCTTTAAAAATCGGAGGGTTTTTCTAAAGTAATGTTGCCAAGGCGGGCAGCTCTGAATTCATCTAAAAGTATGCCGGCTGCTCTCTCGGTGTCTATTTCGCCACCGGATACAACAAATCCGCGTTTTCTGCCAAGATACTCCAAAAGCTCATAGCCTTTAAGCTCAGCAAAATCTGTCATTTTATATCTAGTTTCAAGAGATGCCGGATAGTTATCTTTTAAATATTCTAAAAGATTGCATGCCAGTTCTTCTGTGTCTATTATCTCGTCTTTTATGGCACCTGTGTATGCAAGCTTAAGACCAACGGCTTCATCGTCAAATTTTGGCCAGAGTATGCCGGGGGTGTCTAAAAGTTCAAATCCGTTTTTTAATCTTATCCACTGTTTGCCTTTTGTAACACCAGGTCGGTCGCCGGTTATGGCACTTTTTCTGCCGGAGAGCTTATTTATAAATGACGATTTTCCAACATTTGGAACACCGCATATCATTATTTTAATGGGGCGATTTACTATGCCCTTTTCTTTTTCTCTTTGTATTTTATCTGCCAATAAAACCTTACATTTTTCAAATACAAAGTTAAAATTCTTACCGGAAGTTGAGCTTACTGCATAGGCGGTTATGCCTTTGTCCTCAAAATATTTTTCCCACACTTCATTCAGACTGCTATCTGCAATATCTGCTTTATTTAAAAGCATAAGGCGGGGTTTATTGCCCACCAGAGTGTCTATTTCGGGGTTTCGGCTTGAAAGAGGCAGACGTGCATCTACTATTTCTATTATAAGGTCTATTATTTTTAAATTTTCCTGCATCATACGCTTTGCTTTTGTCATATGACCAGGATACCACTGAATGTTCATAAAAAAACCTCCACACAAAAAAGGGAATTTTTAAATTCCCTTTTTAATAATCATTCAATTATTCCTATATCACCCACTGGCCACCAGCGGAAGAACACCTTACCTATTATGGAATCAACATGGACCTGACCCACTGCTCTGTCGCCAAAGTCAATGCGGCTATCGGTGCTGTTGTTACGGTTATCACCCATAACAAAAACATGGTCTTTTTCTATAAGAAGTCCCTCGCCCGAATCATCAGCATACTTTTGAGCAATACCTGCAAAGAATGACGGTTCGAGGATATAGTCTTCACTAAGGACTTCCCACTCATCACTGCCCTTCTTTTTTAAATGGACCTCGGCAGTGTTTTCATCTATCCATATACGGTCGCCCTCTGTTGCTATTATTCTTTTTACATAAGCAACCTCAGGGTGAGATTTTGGGTGGAAAATAATTACATCGCCTCTTTTTGGGGTATAGGCTATAATTCTTGTAAAGAGCCTTTGATTGTGCTCTAAGGTTGGATTCATGGAGGGGCCATCTACCCTTACAACCGTGAACACCCATGTGCGAATAACCATTGCAGCTCCAAAAGCAATGGCGATGCAGAGTATCCAGCTTATTATTTCATTAAAAATACGCTTTGAAAGAGGAACATATTCTTCGATTTCTTCATCTTCTAAAATTATATTTTCTTCATTTTCGGAACTATTGTTAATATTGTTTTTTTCAAATTCACTCATAACAAACTCTCCTTTATAAAATTTCTATATAGAAAAAAACGCAATGGTACTAAACCATTGCACAGGGAAAAGCGGAATTTATTATGGGTGCGGTTTTAGCCGCACCCACACACCGCAGACGCCCTGCGGAAAAATCCTTATTAGATTTTTTCTTTAACTCTGGTAGCTTTACCAACTCTGTCTCTTAAGTAGTAGAGTTTAGCTCTTCTTACTTTACCACGTCTAACCCCATCGATTTTATCGATTTTGGGTGAGTTAGCAGGGAAAGTTCTTTCAACACCTACACCGTAGGAAAGTCTTCTTACAGTGAATGTTTCCTGAATGCCACCGTGTTTTTTAGCAATAACTGTGCCTTCAAAAACCTGGATTCTTTCTTTGTCGCCTTCTTTGATTTTTACGTGAACCTTAATAGTATCACCGATGCAGAACTTAGGAAGATCAGTTCTTAACTGATTCTGTGTTAAGCTTTCAATGATGTTCATTTTATTTTCTCCTCTCTAAGAGCGTTCGTGCAAGGAATTTATGTAGCTTTTAAGCGTACCTGCAGAGGACCACTCGCATACAAAATATAATATATCACAAACTTTATAAAAAAGCAAGTGTTTTTTTAAATTTACTGACTTTTCTTTTTTCTGCGGCTTTTTTTAGGCGGAGGATTTAGCTCAAGTTCGTATTCTGCCTCATTTAACGCATACATATCGGGCCTTTTTTCTTTGGTTAAAAGCAGTGATTGTTTTCTTCGCCACGCGTCTATTTTAGCATGATCGCCCGATAAAAGCACATCAGGCACCTCTCTTCCCATAAACACGGGCGGACGGGTGTAGTGAGGATACTCTAAAAGTCCTGAAAAATGAGATTCGTCTGTGAAGCTTTCTTCATTGGAAAGAACACCGTCTATCATGCGGCTTATGGCATCTATAACTGCCATTGCAGGAATTTCACCGCCGGTTAAAACAAAATCGCCTATTGAAATTTCTTCGTCAACAATTTCGTCTATTACTCTTTGGTCTATGCCCTCATAGTGTCCGCAAAGAATAAGAATTTCATCCATTTTGGATAATTCTATTGCTCTTTTTTGTGTAAAGGGTTTGCCTTTTGGCGACATATGAATTGTGTGTGGCTTTGATGCAGAATTTTTTGTTGCCGATTTATATGCGTCATACACAGGGGGTGCCTGCATAACCATACCTCTGCCGCCGCCATAGGGGGAATCATCTACCCTATTATGCTTATTGCCGCTGAAATCTCTTATATCCACAATATTAAATTTTAATATTCCCTTTTCTTCGGCACGGCCAAGCATACTGGAATGAAGAGTGCCTGAAAACATTTCGGGGAAAAGAGTCAGTATGTGAAATGTCATTTTAATCTAACAGCCCCTCCGGTAATCTAACCTTCATATAGCCTTCATCTATGTTAATATCTTCTATAACATTTTTAAGAGCAGGAATTAAAAGAGGTTTTTCATTTGGCTTTTCAACAGCATACACATCGTTGCTGCCGGTTGAAAAAACATCTGTTATTTTCCCGTAGCTTATATCGTCTTCAAAAACCTCAAGCCCTATTATATCGGCTATAAGATAAGTTCCCTCGGGAAGATCATCAAAAATTTCTTTGGGAACATAGAGTATTTTACGGCGAAGTGTTTCTGCTTCCTCCACCTTATTTATCCCTTTGAATTTTAAAATAACCATATTCTTTTGATATTTTATGCCTGTTATTTTAAGATAGGTGCCTTCTTCAAGATATACACCGCTTATTTCTTCAAAGAATTCGGGATAGTCGGTTCGGGGAAGAATTTTTACCTCTCCTCTTAAGCCATGGGTGTTGGTTACTTCTGCCACATCTATGAGTTTTTTAGACATATAAATTCTCCTTTAATGCTATAAAGTTTCCTTAAAGTTTAAAAGGTTTTAAATCATAACGATTTAAAACCTCTGTGTTTGCATTACTGCATAATCTCAACAACCGCTTTTTTGTTTTCTCTGCTTGCAGCTGCTTTGACTACGGCACGAATAGATTTTGCAATTCTGCCCTGTTTGCCTATGACTTTGCCCATATCAGCTTCGTTAACCCTAAGCTCTAAAACTGTGGTATTTCCACTTTCAGATTCGGTAACGCTTACATCTGCAGGGTAATCAACAAGAGATTTTGCAATATATTCAAGTAATTCTTTCATATAATACTACCTCCGGCAAACTTACTTTATAACACCGCTTACTTTAAGAAGCTCTTTAACTGTGTCTGTGGGCTGTGCACCCTGACCGAGCCATTTTAAAGCTTTTTCGTTATCAACATTTATTGTTGAAGGTTCTGTAAGGGGATTGTAAGTACCAATCTGATCGATGAATCTGCCATCTCTGGGATATCTTGAATCAGCAACTACGATTCTGTAGAAAGGAGTTTTTTTGGCACCCATTCTTTTTAAACGAATTTTTACCATTGTGTTTCACCTCCGAAATTATTTTTTATACAAATAGTTATCTGAAAAGATTTGGAAAGCCTCCGCCAAAGGAACGCTTCATCTTTTTTGGATTACTAAATTGTTTCATCATTTTTTTCATTTGCTCAAACTGCTTTAAAAACATATTGAGGTCTTGAATTTTATTGCCGCTGCCATCGGCAATTCTTTTTTTACGGCTTGAATTGAGAATTGAAGGGTCTTGCCTTTCTTTAGGAGTCATAGATGTTATCATAGCTTCAATTCTTCCAAGTTTTCTTTCATCTATATTTACTGACGATAAAGCTGCCTGATTCATACCCGGAATCATTTTTATAAGGTCCTGGAGAGGCCCCATATTCTTCATTTGCTGCATCTGGGCAAGGTAATCGTCGAGAGTAAATTGCTGTTTGCGGATTTTTTGTTCTAATTCAAGTGCCTGTTTTTCATCGAAGGCTTCCTGGGCTTTGTCGATAAGAGTTAAAACATCGCCCATGCCAAGAATTCTTGATGCCATTCTATCGGGGTAGAACCAGTCCATATCGCTTAGTTTTTCACCCTGACCTATAAGCTTTATAGGCTTACCTGTTACAGCTCTTACGGAAAGTGCTGCACCGCCACGGGTATCACCATCGAGCTTTGTGAGAACAACACCTGTGAAATCAAGCTTTTCATCAAAGCTTGTTGCAACATTTACTGCATCCTGACCTGTCATAGCATCGAGGACAAGAAGTATTTCACTTGGATTAACTTTATTTTTTATATTTAAAAGCTCATCCATCAGCTCTTCATTGAGATGCAGACGACCGGCTGTATCGATGATAACAACATCGTTGCCGTTTCTTTGGGCATGGCTTATTGCCTCTTGTGCAATAAAAACGGGGTCGTTTGATTCATCTATTGAAAAAACAGGAACTTCCATTTGTGAGCCTACAACCTGGAGCTGCTTTCTTGCTGCAGGGCGGTAAACGTCGCATGCAACGAGAAGTGGGCGTTTGTGTTGTTTTTTAAGAAGTCCGCCGATTTTAGCACTTGTGGTGGTTTTACCTGCACCCTGAAGACCTACCATCATAATTACTGTGGGCGATTTTGATGAATAAACTATTTTTTCGCTCTTTTCACCCATTAAGGAAGTTAGTTCTTCATTTACTATTTTAATAACCTGCTGTGCAGGGGTTAAGCTTTCAAGAATATTAGCACCAAGTGCTTTTTCAGAAACAGAATTTATAAAATCCTTAACAACTTTAAAATTGACATCGGCTTCTAAAAGAGCCAACTTAACCTCTCGCATTGCACCTTTTAAATCCTGCTCAGATATTTTACCCTTGCCTCTTAACTTTTTAAATGTTTGCTGCAATTTATCTGCAAGGTTTTCAAATGCCAATCTGTTTCACCTCTGTTATATAATAGCTTTAACTTTGGCTATTTCAGCCTTTATTTTTTCGTAATCATCATTTTCAAGGATAGTATTAGGCTTAAGATATGAGCCAATATTATCTAAAGAATTGGAAATTTCAAGGAAGCGATCCATAAGCTTTAGCTTATCTTCTAATGAAATTATTTCCTTTTCGCCTCTTTTTATGTTATCGTAAACACCTTGCCTGGTCATATCGGTAACAGAGGCAATTTCGGAAAGGGACATATCATCCTGATAATACATTTCAAGAATTTCTCTTTGTTTTTTGGGAAAAAGGTTCCCATAAAAATCAAGAAGATATGAAACTTTAAGGTTTTTCATATTATCCCATCCGTAAAATAAGTGTAAAGCAAAACGCTTTACACTTATAGTAATACATTATTTTAATTTTGTCAACAGTTTTATTATGTTTTGGTAAAAACAGTTAAAAACCTAATATAATAAATGGTTTATTATATCATTTTTCATTAATAAGTGCACAATTTAGCCTACTCCGAGAATAACGCCTTTGCAAAATCCTCACTTTGAAACTCCTGCAAATCGTCTATTCCTTCGCCAACGCCTATAAGCTTTACGGGAATGTTTTGTTCGTGAGAAATAGCAAGAACTATTCCGCCTTTGGCACTTCCGTCGAGCTTTGTTAAAATTATGCCTGTTATGGAAGCACTTTCGCAGAAAAGCTTTGATTGAACAACTGCGTTCTGACCTGTTGTGGCATCGAGAACAAGAAGGGTTTCTCTTGAAGAATTTGGAAGCTCGCGTTCAATTACCCTTGAAATTTTTTCAAGTTCGTCCATAAGATTTTTCTTATTGTGAAGTCTGCCGGCTGTATCTAAAATTATAACATCGCAGCCTCTTGCCTTTGCAGCGGCTATTGTATCGAAAACAACTGCGGCAGGGTCGGAGCCCTCCTGATGTTTTATAATATCTAAACCAGACCTTTTTGCCCAGATATCAAGCTGATCTATGGCAGCAGCTCTGAAGGTATCGGCAGCTCCCAAAATAACTTTTTTACCCTCTTTTTTAAGCTTTGATGCAAGCTTTCCGATTGATGTGGTTTTTCCAACACCGTTTACCCCTATTACCATTATAACAGAGGGTGTGGCCTCTAAGCAAAGAGAGTTGTTGTTTTCGCAAAGAATTTGCGAAATAATTTCTTCTATTGCGTTTTTAACATCTTGCGGTTCTGTTATTTTATTTTCTTTAACCTTTTTTCTTAGTTCGGAAATAATATACAAAGATGTGTCAACGCCAACATCTGCCATTATGAGTGCCTCTTCAAGTTCCTCAAAAAGCTCTTCATCAACCTTTTTAAACACCTTTAAAACAGAATCGAGCTTATCATTTATAGAAGCTCTGGTTTTTCCAAGGCCCAATTTAAGCTTTGCAAAAAAACCTTTGCCTGCCTGTTCTGTTTCTTCTGAAGCTTCTTCGGTTTCTAAAAGTGTTTCTGCCTCGTATTCGGTATTTGAGGTATCGGAATTTTCGGTTATATCCTCTGTGTTTTCGGCTGTGGCTGCCACATTTTCTTGGGCAGGATTTTGCTCTTCGCTGCCAAATCCAAAAAACTTTCCGAATTTATTTTTGAATGCCATTAGCTATAATCCTCCAAATCTTCAAACTTTAATTTTAAAAGCTTTGATACGCCTTTTTCCTGCATTGTTACACCATACATAATATCGGCAGATTCCATTGTGCCTCGACGGTGTGTTACAACTATAAACTGTGTTTTTTCACTGTATTTTCTTATGTAGTCTGCAAAACGATAAACGTTGTTATCGTCAAGTGCCGCTTCAACCTCGTCGAGAATACAAAATGGTGTTGGGCGAACCTCTAAAACGGAGAAAAGAAGTGCAATAGCCGAAAGGGCTTTTTCACCGCCGGAGAGAGCCATCATATTTTGAAGCTTTTTGCCCGGTGGCTGAACTTCGATATCAATTCCGCTTTCTAAAACATTATCGGGGTCGGAAAGAGAAAGCTTGCCTGCACCGCCGCCAAAAAGTGCCCTGAAAACAACATCGAATTTATCGCGGATAATTTCAAAGCTTTCTTTAAACTGCTTAACCATTATTGACTGCATTTCTTTTATGATGTCTTCAAGCTTTGCTTTGGTTTCGTCTAAATCCGATTTTTGTGCAGATAGAAAATCAAATCTTTCTTTCACTTCTTTATACTGCTCAATAGAATCAATGTTTATGTTGCCAAGGGATTTTATCTGTGCACGAAGCGATGCCGCTTCTTTTTGCCACTGAGTCATATTAAAATCGGCTTTTTTATATTCAAGTGCCACATTATATGTGAGCTCGTATTCGTCCCAAAGCTTATTTGTTATTACCTCAATTTCCATTTCTGTTTTGGAATTGCGGTTTTCAATTCTTGAAACCTCCAGCTGAAGAAGGTATATTGTTTCGTTCTGTTCTTTAAGTTTTTTCTGGTTTTCCTTTAAGCTTACAGAAGCTTTTTCATACGCCTTTTCGCCATGGGAAATTTTGTCTGCAAGTTCGCCTGTGTTTTGCTGAGCGGATTTTATTTCTTCCTGAACAGACAATATTTCTTTTTCAATAAGTTCATTTTGCTTATTGATATCTTCAATCTCTTTATTTTTGGCTTCAATATTCAAAACAGAATTTTCTTTTGCACTATTTATTGACGCTATTTTTTCATTTAAAAGGTCTATATCTTTATCGGTATTGGCAAGAAGAATTCTGTCATCTGTTACGGATTTTACAAATTCTTCTCTTTCTTCTGTTGCCTTGCTGCCTTTTAACTGTGCTTCTTCTATTTTTTCGCGAACATCTTTAACATCATCTTCCATAAGTGCAACAGAGGCTAATGTTGCTTCTTTCTGTTTTTCTATATCTTCTATTTCACCGAGAACAGAGCCGCTTTCATCGGTTATGGTGCTGATGTTACGGTTTAATTCTGAAATTATTCTTTCATTATTGGCAATCTCTGATGATATCCTAACAGCATCTCTTTCTGCCTCGTTTAATTCATTATCAAGGGTTTCTTTAAGAGCTGCCATTTTTTTGATTTGGCTATTATACTCGGCAATAACATCATCGTTATCGTCTATTATTTTGCGAAGCTCCTCTATTTCTAATGAAAGTGCTTCAATATCTTTGCTTCGGCTTAAGAGACTCTGTGTTTTATTTATGCTTCCGCCTGTGAGGGAACCGCCAGGATTTATAAGCTGACCGTCGAGAGTTACCATTTTGAATTTATAGCTTGTTTTTTTAGCTAATTCAACGGCGTTATCCATGTTATCAATAACAAGGGTACGCCCTATAAGACTTTTAATTATATTGCGGTATTTACTATCGCACTTAACTAAATCGGAGGCAATGCCTATATAACCCTTTGCCGATTTTGGTGCATCTTTTAAATCGTTTCCTTTTACAGATGTAAGAGGGAGAAATGTTGCTCTGCCAAGGCGGTTTTCTTTAAGATAGTTTATGCATTTTTTTGCAGTGGCTTCATCTTGGGTAACAATATTCTGAAGACCTGAACCAAGTGCGATTTCAACGGCAGTTACATATTTTGCATCAACCTCAATAAGCTTTGACACAACACCGTGAACACCATTTATCCCTGCCGAAAGAATGTTTTTAACGCTCTTTGCATAGCCTTCGTAGCCGCGTTCTAAATCTTCTAAAACGGTTTTGCGGGATTCTTTATCATTACATTTTGAAACAACTTGGTTTTGCTCTTCTTTTGCTTTGTTTAGTTTATCGGTAAGCTCAAAATATTCGTTTTTGAGTTTTTCGAGCCTAGAAAGAGCCGAAGATTTTTTATTTTGATTTTCTTCGTTTTCTTTAGCAAGCTTTTCTTTTGTGTTTTCGCTCTGATTGAGAGCTTCTTTTTTTACATTAAGTTCATTTATAAGGTCATTTTTTCTTTCGTCAAAATTTCTTATGAGCATTTCAAGGCTCGAAATTTTTGTTTTTGCAGAAGAAATTTCGGAAAGTTTAATTGAAAGTGCATCTTTAAGAGCATCTGTTTCCTGTAAAAGCTTTGAAATGTTTTCGTCAATAGAAAGAAGGGTTTTATCGTGCCCTGAAACTTTTTCTTCAAGAAGTTTTTTATTTTCTTTTACATCTTCTATTTCTTTTTTTATTGATAAAACATCTTCGTCGGCTTTTTTTGAAGCAAGATTTATTGCCTCTATTTCACCATCTAAACGGGTTTTATTTGAATTATTGTTTTCTATATTATTTTTTAAAATTTCTATTCTGCCAGAGAGTGCTCCGCTGTTTTTTTCTATATCGAAGCTCTCCTGCCTTAATGCTGTGATTTTTTCGTTTAATTCACCAAGAGACGAGGTTTCTGCCTCTATTGCAGTTTCTAAACTTAAAAGCTTATTTTTTTCTTCAGCAAGCTGATTAAATGCTAAGGTAAATTTAGATTTGCCCTCGGATAAAGTTTCACGAAGCTTATCGATATTGCGGATTGAAATGTTGATATCAAGCCCTTTTAACACTTCGCGAAGGTCTAAATATTTTCTTGCCTTTCTGGATTGCACCTCTAAAGGACCCACCTGTGATTCCAATTCGGAAAGAAGATCTCTTATACGGGTGAGATTATCTTCTGTTTGAAGGAGCTTTTTTTCGGATTCTGCCTTGCGGTATTTATATTTTGTAATCCCTGACGCTTCTTCAAAAATATTTCTTCTTTCTTCGGCTTTTGAAGAAAGAATCTGGTCTATTTTACCCTGACCGATAACAGAATAACCCTCACGGCCTATGCCTGTATCCATAAAAAGCTCGTGAATATCTTTAAGACGGCACTCTTTATCGTTTATAAGGTAATTACTTTCACCGCTTCGGTGAACACGGCGAGTAACCTTAATTTTTTCGTAGTCTATTTTAAAAGTTTTATCCTTATTATCAAGAATAATTGAAACCTGTGCAAAACCAAGGGGTGCTCTTTTTTGTGTTCCGGCAAAGATAACATCTTCCATTTTTCCACCGCGAAGACTCTTGGCACTCTGCTCGCCAAGTACCCAACGGATAGCATCGGAAATATTACTCTTTCCGCTGCCGTTGGGGCCTACGATGGTTGTTATACCCTGACCGAATTCAAGTTCTATTTTATCTGCAAAGGACTTAAACCCCTGCATTTCAACACCTTTTAAATACAAGCTTATACACCTCAAAAAGTAGTCTTTAGTACATATTTATAATATTATCACAAAGATTTATCATTGGCAAGATTTAATTTTTCGTTAGCTTAATGTCAATATTATATTTTTCTTTAAAATATTCTTTATTTGACCTGCGATGCCCTATAACCTGTGAGGGCTTATCTGTTTTTATTTCAAGGGTACAGTTTGAGAGCTTATTTTCTATAATGTGTTTTTCAAGCTTTCTTTTTTCTATTTCACTGTAAACAAGCTCTGCAAACGCCTCGTGATAAGGGCCTATAACGGTTTTGGCGTTTACGCCGTCGGTTGTTTGGAGTGATATTCTTAAAATATCTATGCCCTTTGAAATGAAAATCTGCGCCACCTCTGCCGCAAGATTTACCGCATATAAAAGAGATTGAGGCTCATACTCCCCTTTTTCATACATCTCCATAAGGCGAGTGCCCTCCATAACAAGTGTTGGATATATTCTCACATTTTTAGGGCAAAGAGATGCTATTTTATTGGCGGTTTCAATGGATTTTTCAAAGGTATCGCCGGGAAGCCCCGTCATCATTTGAAGCCCCAGTTCTATTCCATATTTTTTTATTAAATCTGATGCATTTTCAACATCTTTAAAGCTATGACCTCTTTCACTCAAAGAAAGAACCTCTTCATCTGCCGACTGAACACCCAGCTCAATTGCTGTTACCCCGTATTTTTTGCAGTTTAAAAGTATGTCGTCATCTATAGCATCTGGTCTTGTTGAACATCGGATTCCGTGAACTCTGCCTGAATTTACATAGCTTTGGGCTATCTTCAAAAGTTTTGTCTGTTTATTTATGTCTATCGCGGTGAAGCTTCCGCCAAAAAAGGCAATTTCCGCATAATAGGTGCCTTTCTCGTTATATTTTTCAATTGTTTCAAGGTGAGAATCAATAATGAGCTTTGCTTCACCTGTGGTTATGTCTTTTTGCCTACCTGTTATTTTACGCTGATTGCAAAACACACAATCGTGTGGACAGCCTTTATGCGGAACAAATATTGGAATGTGAAAAAATTTTTTCTTCATAAGTTTATCCTTTATTTAAAAAATGCTCTGCTAATTGCAGAGCATATTTTATGCTTCTTTTTTTATAACAATCTTTTTTCCAACAGTTTTTATTTCTTTAGTCTTTACAGGATTTACCATTTCTTCGCTTACGCTTACCTTTTTAATGTTTTCATCAGAGGGTGCATTAAA
>JAGBXL010000067.1 GCA_017629325.1 Clostridia bacterium
AAGATAGTCTGATATATAACTGTCTATATAGTTTATCTTTTCTTTGTATTCTGCACTAAAACTCATTATTCTTCCTCCAACTGTGTATCAAATTCGTTTTCCTGGTAATTTTCATTTTTTATAACATCAATCTTTTGCTTTGCATTATCAAGCATATTAGCACATATATTTGATAATTCTATTCCTTCTTCATATAGCTCAATGCTCTCATTCAAACCAACATTCCCTGTTTCCAGTTTTTTTACAATGTTTTCGAGCTCAACAATTGCAGTTTCAAAATCAATATTCTTTTTCATGCTTTACCTCCATTACAGTACTTAAAGCACTTCCTTTTTCAAAAATCAGCTTAAAAGTATCGCCTTTTTTTAATTTTTCAGCATTTAAATATTTATTGTTGTTATCAACAATAAATGTATATCCCCTTTTCAACACTTTTTTTGGATCAAGTGCTTCCAGAGATGATGAAAGAGATGCAAGTTTTTGCAGTGCGTTTGAACTTGTTTTTGTGTAGGAATTAAGCATTCGGTTTTTGAGTGAATTATACAAAAGCTCTTTCCTTTCAAAATAATTTTCTAAAACCTTAATGAGTTTTTCTCTGCCAAATGCTTGTATCTGTTTGTATGATTTTTCAAACATAAAATTAATTACAAAATCTACTTTGGATTTATATTTTAAAACCATATTTTTCAATTCAGCATGTGATGGTGTGGCAAGTTCTGCTGCAGCCGATGGAGTTGGTGCACGCAGGTCAGCCACAAAATCAGAAATTGTATAATCTGTTTCATGCCCCACTCCGCAAATCACAGGTTTAGCACACTCAAAAATAGCTCTGGCTGTCTTTTCTTCATTAAATGCCCACAAATCCTCTATACTGCCGCCACCTCTTGCTAAAATAACAACATCACAATCGCTTTTTTTTGAAAAGAAATACAATACGCTGCAAATAGTATCAGCGGCTCCTATTCCCTGAACTTTTGCAGGGTATATACAGATGTTACATAATAAATATCTTCTTTGGATAACATTCATTATGTCTTTAAGAGCAGCACCTGATACAGAAGTTACAATGCCAATATTTTTAGGAAAACTTGGAATTTGTTTTTTATGAGTTTCATCGAATAAACCTTCAAGCATGAGCTTGTTTTTTAATTTTTCATACGCAGCATATAATTCACCAACACCATCGGGAATTATAGCCTCAACATATAGCTGATAAACCCCGTCTTTTTCGTAAACACCAACATTGCCAAATGCAATAACTTTTGAACCATCTTCGGGAACAAATTTGAGTTTATCTGCATTTGATTTAAACATAATTGCCTTAATAGACGAATTTTCATCTTTTAAGGTCATGTATATATGTCCACTATAATGCTTTTTGCAATTGGAAATTTCAGCTTTAACCCATAATTCAGAAAGATGTTTGTTTTGATCAATGTAACGCTTCATATAGTTATTAAGCTGTGAAACCGTTATAACAGGCATAGTATCCCCTCTTATACTGCAGATGCAAGAACACCGTTAATAAACGCAGGAGCTTCATCATCACTAAATTTTTTTGCCAGTTCAACCGCTTCGTTAATGGAAACCTGGTAAGGTATATCGTTTATATATGTAATCTCACAAATTGCAAGTCTTAATATAGATAAGTTTACCTTAGAAATTCTTTCTATTGTCCAATCTTTTAATAATAACGAGATTTTCTCATCAATATTATTAATATTTTCAAAACAAAGGGAAGTAACATTGATATAATAATCAATATCACTTTGAGAACCCAACTTATATTCTTCATATTTTGTTCCGAAATTTATCACATCTGATGGCGTTTCAACAGTGTGAAAGGGGATTTCAAATATTGTTTTGAATGCTGCTTCTCTTGCTGTTTTTCTACTCATATTTTACCTCCGTAAATAGCAAATAACCAAAAATCGACCTATCTTTTAAAGAAAGGTCATTTTTGAAATAGTTTAATTTATTATTCTGCTTGACTATTATCTGCATTTTCTTTGTCGGATTCAAAACTAACTCCAGCAACTATAACATTGACTTTGTCAACATTTAAGCCAGACATCAGTTCTACCGATTTTTTTACATTTTCCTGAACTTCCCACGATACATCGGGTATTCTTACACCGTAATTAACAACCACGCTTATGTCGATTGTTATGTTTTCGTCATTTTGAGTTATTTTAATTGATTTGGAAGCATTCTTTTTAACAAATTTTGAGGCAATTTCATCTGTAAAAGATAAATTAAGACCAGCAATTCCATTAACTTCTTTTGTTGCAACCGACGCTATGGTTGCAATAACCTCGTCCGATATTTTAATGTTGCCATTCTGTTCATTGTTTATATTAAAATTCTCCATGTGTATTCCCTCCTGAATTTATGTTTGATAGAAAAGAACATACCAAAACTGTTCTTTGGTAATTATACCACAAATTTTACTTAACTTCAACTATTTTTATAATATTATTTCCTGTAATTTCATATATTATATCATTTATTTTTGCCATATCTTTTATTTCCAACTTATCTTTTCTTATTG
>JAGBXL010000068.1 GCA_017629325.1 Clostridia bacterium
CTTTTTAGCTTGAGTTTTCTTCTCAAAAGAATCAGGCTCGTATGGTGCACCATAATATGTTGGCGCTTCATATTTAGTTTGTTGATTTATACGTTGAGTTCTTGGACGTGATGGCCCTTGAGTTGTTGTATCTGCATTATAAAAATATCTGCCATATTCATTACTTCCACCAAAAGAAACATTATTCATAATATCTACCTTCCTTGCCTTTTCTTGCTTTCAAAAAGAAAGCTAAAGGTTTTTGTTATAAGCGGAAATCACGATTCCCCCGAGCGTATTGCCTTTGGCTCAAGACTTATGGAGCATGGCGGAATATATGTAAGCCCTGTGTATAACGGCGATGTAAAACCCATTAAACTTGAAGATGAATATGGCAAAATAAATATATGGCTTCTTCCCTTTGTAAAGCCTGTTCATGTTAGAAGGTTTAATGAAGACGAGCAAATTGAAAGCTACACAGACGCAATGAAAATTGCAATAGGTAAGCTAAATGTAAATAAAAATGAGCGAAATATCATGGTAACCCATCAGTTTGTAACGGGAGCCGACCGCACAGAATCGGAAGAAATATCCGTTGGCGGAACAGATAATGTAGATGTGTCTGTTTTTGATAGCTTCGACTATACCGCCCTCGGTCATATTCACCGCGGTCAAAACTGTAAATCCCAAAAGGTAAGATATTCGGGCACACCCTTAAAATATTCATTTTCCGAATCTAAAGATGTTAAGAGCGTGAGCGTGGTCGAACTAAAAGAAAAGGGCAGTCTTAATGTGAAAACTGTTCCTCTTGTTCCCATGCGTGATATGGTGGAAATAAAGGGGAAATATAACGAAATAATGCTTCGCGATTTTTATAAAAACACAAGCTATCAGGAGGATTATGTTCACATAACCTTAACCGACGAAGAAGATATTCCCGATGCAGCGGGAAAGCTTCGCACAGTTTATCATAACCTTATGAAGCTTGATTACGATAATCTTCGCACAAGAAGTATGAATTCTATTGGCGGTGCAGATATAAAACTTCAAAAATCACCCCTTGAACACTTTGCCGAGTTTTACCAAAAGCAGAATAATAATCCCTTAACAGATAAACAATCCGAATTTATGAAAAACTTAATCGAAGAAATATGGGAGGGTGAAAAATGAGACCAAATAAACTTATAATGTCTGCATTTGGGCCATACTCCTCAAAAACCACTCTTGATTTTTCAAAACTTGGAAAAAAAGGACTCTATTTAATAACAGGCGATACAGGTGCAGGCAAAACCACCATATTCGACGCAATAACCTATGCACTTTTTGGTGAGCCAAGCGGCGAAACAAGAGAGGTATCTATGTTTCGTTCAAAATATGCCGTCCCCGAAACACCAACCGAGGTGGAGCTTTATTTTTTAAGCGGCGGCAAAGACTATTATATTAAAAGAAACCCCGAATATGAACGCCCCAAGTCAAGAGGAGAGGGCACAACCATAGAAAAAGCAAATGCCGAGCTTCACCATCCGGGTGGCAGCATAAAAACCGGGCTTAAAGAAGTAAACATCGCTGTAATTGAAATTCTGGGTA
>JAGBXL010000069.1 GCA_017629325.1 Clostridia bacterium
AATGAAAGCTTTTTTATTCCAGAAAGCCCCTCGCCATTTCTTTTAACATAGGCTTCTTTAAGTGCCCAAACTATAGCAAATCTTTTTTTCTTTTCTTTTAAAGAATTTCCGCCTTGAACATAATCATTTTCTTCGTTTGAAAAATATTTATGGCATATTTTTTCATTAAACTCACTAAGCTTTTGAACATCGGCACCAATTTCACAGGTAGAAACAGCACAAAGAGCAATATTTTCCGAGTGAGACAAAGAAAAGTGCAGTGAACTGCAATTTTTAAAATACGGCTTTCCTGCTTTACTTATAACAATTTCTTTTTCAAAATCATATTCTGGGAATTCCTTAAAAAAATATTCAAGTAAAAGCCAAGCCCCAAGGCTTTGACATTTATTTAAAATGGGCTTTTTTCCACTTATTTTTTCCTGACTTTTTTTAGGAAGCATATAAAGAGCTTTTTCAAAAAGCCTGGCATTTAAAAGGCAGCTTATATCAGCATAAAAAACTCTGGTCATAGCTTAATCTTTCTTTGTGTTTTTCTCTAAATGCTCAATTATAGCAACATAAAATTCCTTGGTGTGCTCTTTAAAATATGCACATATTTCCTTTGCCTTTTCCTTTGAGCCCGCATACATTTCAAAATCAAGAAGCTTAATGTTATCTTCCATAATTCCGCAGTGCACTTTATATTCATATTCGCTTATGGGAATATAGTTTGCAATGATTTTATTTCTGTCTGATTTGTCATTGTTAATTTCAGCTGCTGACATCTCTATTTTTTCTCTAACACTGGCGGGAATTCTTGTTTCAAAATATTCACACATTTCCATGCCCGACCCGGTAAGCGAAAAAACAGATTCACCCTCAACAATATATTCCTCAATACTGCCAAGCTCTGTTAAATCGCTTATATACCCTTCGATTTCAAAATAGTTTATATCGGCAGCGCTCGTTATCACCTGGCTTAAAAGGTGATACGAAGGGCTTTTATTTAGCTGTTTTATTGAATATAGAATTATAAGCTTTGTTTCATAATCATCGGGTTTATATCTTAAGAGCATTTTGTGTTCACCTCTTTTAAAAAGGGTTTGTAAAAACTTTACCTTTTTACAAACCCCCTTGTTCTCTTTTTAGTACTTATAAAAAATTACAAAAGTCTTACTCAACTGTGTATGGCTTAAGTTCTTCCATAATTCCCTCAGCATCATCTGTGTGGAAGTCAACCTGAATGGGTTTTGTTAAATCAAGGCTGAAAATTCCCATAATAGATTTTGCATCTACCACATATCTGCCTGATACTAAATCAATGTCAAAATCGTATTTGCTTACGATATTTACAAAGTCCTTAACATCGGTGTTTGAAAAAAGTGATACCTTAATAGTTTTCATTTTAATTACCTCCTGTGGCATTGATGTTATTTGAGCTTAGCCTTTGGCTTAAGCTTATTATAATAATGATACAACCTAAAAACCAAAGTGTCAAGTACATTTGCCTACCTCTTGAAAATATTTGTAAATAGTGTATAATGATTATAAGCATCAAAAAAGGAGAACAATCTATGAAAAAGATTTCATTTTGCACACTCGGTTGCAAAGTCAATCAGTATGAAACAGAAGCAATGACCTCTCTGTTTAAAAATAGAGGCTATGAAATTGCTTCCTTTAACGATGTGTGCGATATTTATATAATAAACACCTGCACCGTAACGGGTGAGGGCGAAAGAAAATCCCGCCAGATGATACGCCGTGCACATAATCTTAACCCCCAAGCTGTTATTCTTGTAACGGGGTGTTATAGCCAGGTTTCGCCCGAAAAGGTTAAAGCCCTTGAAGGAGTTAGCATTGTTATGGGAACTTCTGAAAGAACAAGGGTAGTTGAAATTGTTGAGGAATATATAAATCAAAATAAAACACCCTCTGTGGAAGATATAATGAAAAAAAGAAATTATGAAGAAATGAATATATCTTCCTACGAAGATAAAACCCGTGCCTTTGTTAAAATAGAAGACGGCTGCACAGAATTCTGCACATATTGTATTATTCCCTATGCAAGAGGACCTGTTAGAAGCCGCAATCCCGAAAGCATAACAAAAGAGGTTACAGAGCTTGCCAAAAATGGTTACAGAGAAATTGTTTTAACAGGTATTCACATTGGCTCTTACGGAAAAGATTTAAAAGATAAAACCCTTTTAGATGCAATAAAAGCGGTAAATGAAGTACCCGATATAAAAAGAATCCGCCTTGGCTCTGTTGAGCCGCGTATTTTAACTAAAGATTTTATAGAAGAGATAAGCAAAATGCCCAAAGTGTGCGA
>JAGBXL010000070.1 GCA_017629325.1 Clostridia bacterium
AATTTAAAACATAAATAAGGATTTTATTTCATTAAGTTTTCATTAAAAATGGGAGTGCAAAAAACTAAAAGTTTTTACACTCCCCATTTAATCTACTGTGTTATCTTATCTATTTCACCAAGTATTCTGTCTTTTTCTACTTGAGAAGACGCACTCTCAAGTTCTTTTAAAAGCTGTGAAAGAGATTTACCCCCGCCTTGATTAGCGTTCGGTTTCTGGGGTTCTTCTCCTGGTGTCTGGCTTGGCTTTGCAGTTTCGTCTTTTGGTTTGTTTGTTTCTGTGCCGCTATCTTTTGGCGGATTGCTGGTTGAACTCTCTGCGGGTTTGTTATCTGGCTCTTTGTTTTCACCGGAAGTTTCCTCTTCGTTATTGCTTTCTTCATCGCCAAATGAGAGCTTTGTGGGTATGCCTTTTTCTATTGCATAATCATAAGCTTCGCTTGTTGTTTCACACACAATAACAAAATTTTCTCCGTGGCCGTAAAAAGCATCTCTTCCAATTTCGGTGTACATGGGAAGCTTAAATTCTGTAAGAGCTCTGCAGCTTTTAAATGCTTCTATTCCAATTCTTTTAAGAGTTGGTTCAAAGCTTGCCTCCTCGGTGTATCCGGAAATACTACTTAGGTTTTTACAACCGGTAAATGCATAGTCATCAATCTCTTCAAGATTTTTAGAAATGAGTTTAATTTCTTTAAGTGCCAAACAGTTGCAAAAAGCAGATTCGCCAATTTTTTTAACACTGTCGGGAATAGAAATACTAACTATTTTCTCAAAGCCCTCAAATGTGTGAGCGCCTATTTTTTCAATTCCGTCGGCAAACACAACCTGTTTAATTCTGTTTCTTTCTTTATACCAGGGTGTCTGGTTAGGAGAATCATAATCTTTCATAACTGCACTTTTGGTTATGGTGAGTATTCCGGCTTTGAGTTCAAATCCCTTATCAGCATCGCTTTGGGTTTCCTGCGAAGAAACAAGCGGGGTGTTTTCTTTAGCAGGTTTTTCATTATTACCCAAAATAAGAGATATGAGACTAAAAACTAAAACTATAATAGCTATAACACCTAAAGTGGTTACTGCTAATATAAACTTGTTTGCTTTTGAGCTGTCTTTTTTATGGGCGGTTTTAATAGCTTCATTAAAATCTTTAGATTCTGAAATTTCTTTTCTGGATATTTTCACAGTTTCTTCCGCAGATGTAACTGCTTTGGGAATAGGTGCTGTGATATCTTTTTTATGTAAATCAATTTTGTCTTCGGGCTCGTATGGTTGCTCGATGTCTTCCGCCTTGGCTTGCGTCTCTTCAATGATGCCGATATCTGCATCGTTAATTTCATCGGCAGTATCCTCTGCAATTTCCTCATTGCCATCGGCAGATGCGTCATTTTCAGAATTTTTATAAAGTTTAATATCTAAATCCTTTAAAAGCTCTGCTTTTTTTATTTCATAGTCCGATGGAGTATCTTTGGTTTTATCTGTGTTTATTGCAGGAACTTTAACCGTCAGGTCTGAAACCAGGCTATCGCTGTAATTTAAAAGATCATTACTTTTCATTTTTCGAAGTGTCTCACTTATCGGGCAATCGCAATAGGGACAAACGATTTCGGAATCTAAAATATCATTTTCGCAGTTTGAACATTTAATAACAGCCATTCTCCTCAACCTTTCTTTTGTGAAAAATTAGTTATTCTCGGTGTTGTTGTTTTTTAAAGATTCATCTTCATTATTGGCAATAATTGTTCTTTTTCTTTTTTTAGACTGTGTTTTAATAGCTATATAAATTGCCAATACAACATCAAGTGCTATTGATACCGACAAAACGTATGTTAATATCTTAGTGTTTTCACCGTTATGAGCTTTTTTATTAAGGTTATTTTGGGAATTCCCCCTAGCGATATTCTGTGCTTCGGTGTAGTCAACCTTTCTGCCAAGCTTTGCATTTTTAACAATCTGGGAATGCATATCTTTTTGTTCTTCTGAAAATTTTCTTGGTGAGGTAAACTGAAAACAAATTTTCGATCCATTATATGAGGTTTCGTAACCGTGAACATATTGGCTTTTTATATTGCATACATATTCCAGATAGGGTGTAACAGAGTCTTCACTAAAATCTGCCCACGCAAGAGTAGAAACATCATCTGCAGACCCCCACTGCAAAACAAGTTCGTTTTTGGCTTTCTTTAGGAGCTTTGCTTTATTGTTTTCCGATTGAACCATATAGTTTTTATTCGTATTTGGGGTTTCCTGATCTTCTTCAATTTTGCTATCTGGAGTTTCATTTTTCTGGCAGGTAACATATATACAATCTTTTCTGGAATTCGTTGCATATAGGTAGTAGCTATTGGGTTTCATAACATCACTTACCCATGTTGTAAAATCGAAGCCATTTGCAGTGAGAATCGATTTTAATTTTTCATCGCATGTGTCTTGAGTACATATCATAAATTCTTCGGGAATTTCTATATTGCTAATATTAAATTCATCAATAGTAATTTCTCTTGCAAATGAGCCTGTTCCGATTATAAAGCAAAAAATAAACACCAGAGATATTTTTAAAAACTTCATTTTTATTAATCCTTTCCGGTTCTTATATAATATCTGGAAGCAAAACCTTTAACTTTTATATCTGATTTTTCATTGTCGGTTTCAAATATAAGGTATTTTGCATCGGCACCATTTAAAACAATGTTTAAAAAGTCGCCGTCTCTTTTGTATGAACCGGAATATGCTTCGATTCGGGGATACTCCACTCCGTCTTCCTTAACCATTTCTGTGTATTCCCCGTCAACACTTCCGTCGGCAGAAAATTCAAGTGTGAAATTGCCTGCAGTAAAGCTTGCGTCAAATCTGTTTTTATCGGGTACCTCGCCTAAAAAGCAAGCTTTTGTTTCGTCTATAAGCTTATCTTTGCAAATTAAATAAATCTGTGGTGTTTTTTCCTCCGGAAGAACAAGGCCTAAATGAACAATTCCGCCTTCGGTTTCTGTAAGCGACCACCAGCCCTTTGTGCCGTCGTCAAAAATGGCAGTAGAATCTTCTTTAATTTCCATAATACGTGTAACTTCGGTTGTATATGAGCTCTCTTCACCGTTTTCCAAAGATTCAAGCTCGTTAAATGTGCAGCTGTATTCACCAAAAATATCAAGACTGTATTTTTTTATAATAGCGTCATTTGCTTCGCGGTATTTTTCAGCCTCTTCCAGATTGCTGTTTAATTTTTCTGTCATATATTCCTGAGCATATTTTTTGTTTTTCTCTTTGTTTATTTCGCTTTCAAAAAAGGTACTGTATATAAGTGATGCCGCAATTATAAAAACAAAAATAGCCATAACAACGGTAAACACTGTGTACCACACGGGCTTTTTAACATGTTTTAATTTATCAAAATTTTTAGATTTAAGGTTTTCTAATTTTTCCTTTATGTTGAGCTTCATGATTATATAAATCCTTTCACTTTTTTAAAAGATTTTATTATTTGTTATTTTACCATATTTCCCTCATTTTTGCAAGTGCAATAATATGTGGCATAATATGTAAAAATAATTTAAGTTATCTTATCCTTGTTGCTTTTATCAGCTCGCTTTTTCCTTGACACCAAGAATGGTTTTTAGTATAATTTATGTTAGGTGATTTAGAAATGAAATCAAAAAAAATTAAAATTGGAAATACCTTTATAGGTGGAGAAGAAAGTGTTAAAATACAGTCTATGTGTAACACTTTAACTTCCGATATTCAAAAAACAACTTGTCAGATTCTTGAACTGGAAAATATAGGTTGCGAAATTATAAGAGTAGCTGTTCCCGATGAAGAATCCGCTCTTGCAATAGAAAAAATAAAAGAAAATATTCACATTCCTCTTGTTGCAGATATCCACTTTGA
>JAGBXL010000071.1 GCA_017629325.1 Clostridia bacterium
CAAAGAATATGCAGAGCCATATATGTCGAATTCTATGCCTTCACAGTTTACTCTCACATTAATATCATGAGTATCATAAGTTTTGGCAAGTGTGCGTATGGCATTTGATTTATTCATACCGCCAAGATTTAATTCTCCAACCCTCACGCCTTCATATATATTATCGGATGATGCCTTAAAAAGCACAAAGCTGCAAAATCCTATGCATATAACAAGGATCGCAGAAATTATACTTAAAAGCACCACCGTTTTTTTCTTGTTTTTATTTTTTTCTATATCTGACATCTATAAGTCCCCCAAAGACTATCTGCATATATCTATAATATGCTTTTGGCTTTTAATTTATAATTTAAAAATAATGTCTTGGCGGAGATTACTCCGCCAAGACACACATTTTATGCAAAGCTTTTATTAGTTCTGAGCCATGCGTTTGTAAACTTCATATCTTTCGATAAGATCTTTTTCAGCTTTATCGAAGAGCTGAGCTGCAATTTCAGGATATGCTTTCTGGAGCATGAGATATCTGTTTTCGTTCATCATGAATTCTTTGATTTCGCCTGTGGGCTCTTTAGAATCAAGAACGAAAGGATTCTTGCCCTGTTCTTTGAGTTCAGGGATATATCTCCAGAGGTGCCAGTAACCTGTTTCAACTGCTTTCTTTTCCTCAGCAATTGAGTTAGCCATGCCGCCTTTTGTTTTGATACCATGGTTGATACATGGAGCATAAGCAATGATAAGTGAAGGACCGGGATAGCTTTCAGCTTCTTTAATTGCTGTGAGAGCCTGCTGCATGTTAGCACCAAGAGCAATCTGAGCAACATAAACATAGCCATAGGTTGTTGCAATCATACCAAGGTCTTTTTTCTTTGTTTTCATACCGGAAGCAGCAAATTTAGCAACAGCAGCGGTAGGTGTTGCTTTTGAAGCCTGTCCGCCTGTGTTGGAGTAAACTTCGGTATCTACAACGAAGATGTTGATGTCTTCGCCAGAAGCGATAACATGGTCAAGACCGCCGTAACCGATATCATAAGCCCAACCGTCGCCACCGAATACCCACTGTGATTTCTTAACGAGGAAATCGCATCTGTCGGCAATCTGTTTGATGATAGGATCATTCTTATCAGCACTTTCGAGAGCTGATTCAATATCCATAGCAGCATCTTTGGAAGCCTCGGCATTAACTTTACCTGCAATCCAAGCATTGAATGCATCAGCGAGTTCTGCACTGCAGCCACTTTCAATAGCCTGTTTCATTAAGGATTCAAGGTTCTTTCTTACTTTCTTAACAGCAAGAACCATACCAAGACCAAATTCAGCGTTATCTTCGAAGAGTGAGTTAGCCCAAGCGGGACCTTTGCCTTCTTCGTTTTTGCAGTAAGGCATTGAAGGAGCAGAGCCACCCCAGATTGAAGTACAACCTGTTGCGTTTGCAACGAGCATTCTGTCGCCGAAGAGCTGTGTGATGAGTTTGATATAAGGTGTTTCACCACAACCTGCACAAGCACCTGAGAATTCGAGCATTGGTGTTGCGAACTGTGAGTTCTTAACATTTTTAGTGATATCTATATCTTTCTGTTTTGTAGGAACTGTCATTGCATATTCCCAGTTAGGAGCTTCGCATTCAACTTCTGCGATTGGTTTCATAACGAGAGCTTTTTCTTTAGCAGGACATACATTAGCACAAACTCCGCAACCAAGACAGTCGAGAGGAGATACCTGAATTCTGTATTGCATTCCTGCTAAACCTGTTGCAGCTTTTGTTTCAAAGCTTGCAGGCTTATTAGCTGCTTCTTCTTCTGTGAGAAGAACAGGACGGATAGCAGCATGAGGACAAACGAGTGAACACTGGTTACACTGAATACATTTTGTGATATCCCATGCAGGAACGTTTACAGCAACACCGCGTTTTTCATATCTTGATGTGCCTGTTTCAAATGTGCCTGCTTCTTTATCGTTACCAACGAATGTGCTAACAGGGAGTTTGTAACCTCTCTGAGCGTTAACAGGAGCAACGATATCGGAAATAAACTGGGGAACTTCTGCTTTAGCTTCTTCATTATCTACTGCATCTTTCCATGAAGCAGGAACTTTAACTTCGTGGAGAGCTTCAATAGCACCGTCAACGGCAGCATAGTTCATATTAACGATTTCATCGCCTTTTTTGCCATAAGTTTTCTTAATAGCAGCTTTGATGAGTTCAACTGCCTGATCATAAGGAATAACATTAGCAAGCTTAAAGAATGCACTCTGTGTTACCATGTTGATTCTTGTGGGCCCGAGACCTACTTTAACTGCAACATCAACAGCATTTATTGTGTAGAATTTAATTTCGTTTTCGGCGATATATTTCTTAACAGCTGCAGGAAGTTTTTCGTCGAGTTCTTCATCTGTCCATACACAGTTAAGAAGGAATGTGCCGCCTTTTTTAAGACCTTCTAAGATATCATACTGATATACATAAGCAGGTTTGTGGCAAGCAATATAGTCTGCTTCGTCGAGAAGGTAAGTTGATTTAATAGGTTTCTTACCAAATCTTAAGTGAGACATTGTTACGCCGCCAGACTTTTTGGAGTCGTAATCAAAATATGCCTGAGCATAGAGATCGGTGTTATCACCAATGATTTTGATGGCATCTTTATTAGCACCAACTGTACCGTCGGAACCAAAGCCCCAGAATTTACAACGTGTTGTGCCTTCGGGAGCAGCGTTGATTCTTTCGCCAAGTTCAAGTGAAAGATTTGTAACATCATCTACGATACCAATGGTAAAGCCGTTTTTGGGCTCAGCTTTATCAAGGTTAGCAAATACAGCTGCAAGCTGAGTTGGGGTTGTGTCTTTAGAACCAAGACCATAACGACCGCCAACAATAACAGGAGCATCTTTTTTGCCGAGGAAAAGGTTACAGATATCAAGATAAAGAGGTTCGCCAAGTGAACCGGGTTCTTTTGTTCTGTCGAGAACAGCTATTTTCTTAACTGTTTTTGGCATAACATCAAAGAAATATTTAGCAGAGAAAGGTCTGTAAAGGTGAACTTTTATAACGCCCACTTTCTGACCTGCTGCATTTAAATAATCAACAGTTTCTTCGAGAGCTTCTGTTACAGAACCCATAGCTACGATAATCTTTTCAGAATCGGCTGCACCGTAGTATGTGAAAGGAGCATAGTCTCTACCTGTGATTTTTGAAATTTCTTTCATATAATCAGCAACGATATCGGGAAGAGCATCGTAGTATTTATTAGAAGCTTCTCTGCCCTGGAAGTAGATATCGGAGTTCTGAGCTGTACCTCTTAAAACTGGGTGTTCAGGATTTAAAGCTCTGTCTTTAAATGCTTTTATAGCATCCATATCTACAAGGTTTTTAAGATCTTCATAATCCATAACTTCAACTTTCTGAATTTCGTGAGAAGTTCTGAAACCATCAAAGAAGTGAACAAAAGGAACTCTGCCCTTAATAGAAGCTAAGTGAGCCACACCGCCAAGGTCCATTGTTTCCTGAACAGAGCCTGATGCGAGCATAGCAAAGCCTGTCTGACGGCAAGCCATAACGTCCTGATGATCACCGAAGATGTTAAGAGCGTGAGCAGCAATAGCTCTGGCACTTACATGGAATACGCAAGGAAGAAGTTCACCTGCGATTTTATACATATTGGGGATCATAAGAAGAAGACCCTGAGATGCTGTGAATGTTGTGGTGAGTGCTCCTGCCTGAAGTGAACCATGAACTGCACCTGCAGCACCTGCTTCAGACTGCATTTCAACAACATCAACGGTTTCGCCGAAGATGTTTTTGAGACCATCTGCACTCCACTGGTCAACATTTTCTGCCATGTTTGAAGATGGAGTGATAGGATAAATAGCAGCTACTTCTGTAAACGCGTAGGCGCAATGTGCAGCAGCGCTGTTACCATCCATGGTTTTAAATTTCTTTGCCATTTTTTTACCTCCTGTTAAACTTTTATATATATATTTTTTATCAATATAAATATTCGAATACATTATACCACAACTCAAAGGATTTTTCAAATATTTTTTAATATTTTTTTGACCAATTTTACTATCTGTTATAAATTCATAATTAGGGCATATTGTATATGTTGTTTTTCATTGTTTTTTCATTTTAATTCTTATATTGTAAGAAGGCAAAATTTATGTTATAATTTGAAAATATAATATTAAACAGCTTTCTTAAAGACCTTGCAAAAGATTAACTTTTAAGACCACTGATTTCTATTAAAGAAGGTGATTACAATATGGCACTTGACGGCATTACCATTTCAGCTCTATGCTATGAACTAAATGAAAAGCTCTCCGGCGGAAGAATAGATAAAATTCATCAGCCCGAAAGAGACGAGCTTATTATATCTGTGAGAACATTTGGCGGTGCATATAAGCTTCTTATTTGTGCAAACCCCTCCTACCCCAGAATTCACATAACAAATTCTCAAAAAGAAAATCCACAGAAACCGCCTATGTTTTGTATGCTTTTGAGAAAGCATCTTTCAAGCGGAAAAATTCTTTCGGTAAGTCAGGACGGCTTTGAAAGAATTATTAAAATAGCTATTGAAAGCTATGACGAAATGGGCTTTCTTTCTGAAAAAACACTTATTATAGAAATAATGGGAAAACATTCAAATATTATTCTTACTGATAAAGACGGGAAAATTCTTGATAGTATCATACATGTTGATATATCGGTAAGCAGCATAAGGCAGGTTCTCCCGGGGCTTATGTATGAGATAGCTCCATCGCAAAACAAAAAAAATCCTCTTTGTGCTTCATTTGAAGATGTTTTGTTTTCTCTTTCACATAGCGAAAAGGAAATTTGGAAACAGCTTTTAGATAGCTACACCGGAATAAGCCCGCTTGTTTCAAGAGAGGCGGTGCACCGTGCCCTTGGAAGATGCGATTATTTAGGCATTGAAGCTTCAAGAGAAGATTTTGAAAATGTTGCAAAAGAATTTTGTGAAATTATAAGCTGTGCTAAAGAAAAAAGCTTTAACCCCTGCATAATAATTGATAATGATTCCAGCAAGCTTTTGGATTTTTGCTCTGTTCACATATCACAGTATCAAAGCCTTGCCAAAATTGAACACTACGGCTCTGTGAGTGATGCTTTAGAAGATTTTTACACCAAAAAGGCTGCAAGCGAGAGCATACGCCAAAGAAGCGGCGACCTTTTAAAATTTTTGCAAACTGCTCTTGAAAGATGCTATAAAAAACTTCAAATTCAAGACCAGACGCTAAAAAAAGCCGCAAAACGAGAAAAATACAAAATGTACGGCGACCTTTTAACTGCAAATATTTACAGAATAAATCAGGGAATGACAGAAATAGCCCTGGAAAACTTTTATTCCGAAAATATGGAAGAAATAAAAATTCCTCTTAAAGAGGAACTCACTCCTTCCCAGAATGCACAAAGATATTATGTTAAATATAATAAGGAAAAAACCGCAGAGCTTGAAACATTAAAGCAAAAAAAATTAAACGAAGAAGAAATAAACTACTTGGAATCTGTACAGGAAGCAGTTGTACGCTGCGAAACAAACAGTGAAATATTGCAGATAAGAAATGAGCTTATTGAAGAGGGCTACCTTAAAAATAAAGGCAGGCTTTTAAAAAAGAAAAAAGAAACCATAACCCCCATGCACTTTGTGAGCGATGACGGGTATGACATTTATGTTGGCAAAAACAACAGGCAAAACGACTATGTTACACTTAAGCTTTCAAGAAGCACAGATATATGGTTTCACACAAAGGAAATTCACGGCTGCCATGCAATAGTTAAAACAAGCGATGCAATGCAGGTGCCCGACGAAACCTACATGCAGGCGGCACGCCTTGCAGCTTTTTATTCTAAAGGCAGAGGCTCCGAAAATGTTCCCGTGGATTATACCGAGGTTAAAAATGTTAAAAAACCATCGGGAGCAAAGCCCGGTATGGTTATTTATGCCAGCTACAACACCCTTTATGTTACACCCTCAGAAGAAGAAAAAGAAAGGCTTTTGGCTAATAAGGACAAGAGCTAAAATGCTTTATTTTTAGTGAATTTTGCCTATCTTATATACATTCAACATGATTTTAAGGTGATATATCCACATATTTCAATAAAATTAAAATTCACACTTGATTTTTGGATTATACTGTGTTATAATACATCTTACTGATGATAAAATGCAATTGGAGGTGAGTATATTGCCTAATATCAAATCCGCTAAAAAGAGAGTTAAAGTTATTGCTACTAAAACACTCAAAAACCAGATGATTAAATCTAATCTTAAAACTTGCATAAAGAACTTTGATGCTTTAGTTGAAAAAGCTGACAAAGCAAATGCTGTTGAAGCTTGCAAATTAGCATTCAAGAAGATTGACCAGGCCGTTGCTAAAGGTATTCTTCACAAAAACACAGCTGCAAGAAAAAAAGCTCAGCTTAGCATAAAGCTCAATAAAATCGGTGCCTAAATTTCCGATAGTAAACCTTCCCTACAAGGAAGGTTTTTTTGTTTCAAATAAAAAAGGGATTGTAAAAAAAGTCCGGAACGCAAAAAGGCGGAAATAAAGCCAACACAAGCATTATTCCTTCTTATAAATCTTTGAATTTAGGTTTATAGGTTGAAAAATATCTTTATTTAAGATATTTTTCTTCAGAATTATGCCTTTTTGCTATGAGCAAATCTCACCACTCGCAGTACCTTTGTACAGCGTCGGGCTATCGCTCAAAGCAAGAATTTATCTTGCTTTGAGTTCGATTTACTCATTCCGAATCATTTTTTCCTAATCCCTAAAAAGAAGCGGGACTGTAAAAAACAATTGTTTTTTACAGTCCCTTTTTTATTCACCCTGATATTTTGGGTTTTTTATAAATTTTCTCCACGGAATATATGCCAAAAGTGATAAAACAACCGATACAATTGCAAAGCCTATCCACGCTATTATAACTGCATTCCAGCCATAGCTATCTGCAATCCTGGGCGAAACAAAATTTGCCACAACAATGCCCAAAGATGCCATAGCATTTACTAAGCCCGAAACTGTGCCATTGCGTCCTATTTTTACAAATCGCATAGATAGGTACGGTGTGTTTACAAGGCTTACGCCTGTTGCCATTAAAACTACTATTGACATTAAGGCAACTATATACCACACATTTATTCTGCCAACAAGAGTTATGAGTGCTATAAATGGTATCATGGCACCCATTACAATTGCCATTGTCATACATTCATTATATATCTTTTTTCTGTAAACTGCCTGCATCATAAACTTACCTGCCAAACCGGCAAGAACCGGAATTATGGTGAGAACACTTGCAACTGCAGGAGAAATATTATCATAGCTTTCAAATATCATTGTTGGTGTTATTGACTGTGCACCAAGAGCAAACAAGGATTTTAAAACAATAACGGGTAAAAGTATAAAAAGTCCGCTTTTAAAAAGAATCGGGGCAAAGCTTCCGCTTGGGTTATTCTCATATTTTTTTATTTCAGGAAGATGGGGTATTCCATGGTGAACAGGGTCTTCCGAAACCATTTTTCCGTCGAGAAATTTTCCCAGAATAACCCACACAACAAAAGCCACAAACAAAGATACAGATGATACAACAAAATTTCCCTTCCAGCCGGAAACAACACCCGCTAAAATATAGCTCATAATAAGACCTGCGGTTGACGAAAATGATATGTAAAAAATAGCATTATGACGGTGGGTTGGTGCTAAACCTTGGGATACTATTTTAAAAACACCGGGCCATATACCAAACTGAATTGCACCGTTAAATACCCATATAATAAGAATAAGATAATAATTTTGAACAAACAAAATAAGAAGATTAGAGATTGCCGCACCGAGTACTCCAATTGCAATAAGCTTATGTGGCGAATATTTATCTGCCGCTATCCCGCCTAGTATCTGAAAAGGTGCATATACAAGGTAAAAAACTGAATTGATTGTTCCTGTTTGACTTTTGGTTAAAACATTTTCATTTACAAGATGCACCATAGCTGCACTATAACAATTTTTGGTCATATATATTATTGCATAAACTATTGCAACTGTGAAAAACAAGACAAGGCTGTACCTTTCGTTTTCCATATATTTATTTTTCATGATTTCCTCCAATGTAAATTCTTCAAAAAATAACAAGAGTATTGTATCATAATACTCCTATTATTTCAATAATAAAATTTATTTTTTCATAGATATAAGCTTATCTGCCATAATATAGCCTGCATCTTTTTGAAGCTGGCTAGATCCGGGGCGAGACTCATATATGGTGTCATAGAACATATCTTTTGTGGGAACATAGCCAAAAGCATCGTTACAAAGGGTTGCCACAAGGTTTATACCTGTGCCGTCGCTTTCTTTAACTATTTTACCAAATTCCGCAAAAATTTCGGAATTAAAGCCATATATGGTGAATTCGCCTATTTGTATGCACTGAAGAGGAACTGTAAACACCTCAGGAGTGGTAGCTAAAAAGTTCATAAGTCTTTTAGACATTGCCAAATTATACTGATCGGGTGCTGTGCCGTCGGCTGCAAGCTTAACTCCCTTTTTCTCTTTAACTGTTGCTATGTAGTATTTTGCTTTTTCAATTTCTTCGTTGGATATCTGAAGGCGGGGAATATCTATATATTCAAGGCTTGCATTTAGCTTATCTGCTGAAATTTCTTTTGCAAAGGAAACTGTTTTAATTGCTTCGCCCGCAAGCTTTTTGCCCATTTTAACATAGTGATCGGGGGCATCTGATTCTTTGGAAACATCAAAATGATTTATGTTTCCGCAGCAGCCAAGAAGAAACACAGTAACAAAATCTTCGCCATAAGTTTTTTTGAGTTCTTTTGAAAGAATCGAAACATAATCGCCCGTTAATTTATCACCGCTTACGCAGTCGGCATGGCAAGCAAAACCAAGGATTGCACCTTTTGGTGTGCCACTTTCATTTTTGATAAATAAAACGGGAAGGTCGTAATCTGCCTCATGAGTGGGTCCCTCAATATCGGGGCTTGTGCGGGGCGGATTTGTTTGAGGTGTGCCATTTTTCATAAAATAATCACGCACAAAAGAAATGCCTTTAACCTCGCCCTTTCCAAATGAAGCAGAGCATTTTTCCAATCGCATATCCGCTAAAATTGCACAATCGGCAACAAGGCGTACAAAAACATCTATATAGCCTTTTATTGAATCGGCAACAATCTCGTCGTGTTCAAAAGGAATACCACCTCTGCCAAAGGGAATGCCTGTGTGAGTGTGGGTGAAGCCTATCATAACATTTTCACGCTGTATGCCTGTGAATTTTTCTATTCTTTTTGCAATTTCATCGCTTAATCTGCCTATTGGGTGGCAGCCGTCAACAGATATAATTGCAATTTTTTGCTATCATCTTTAACAACAACTGCTCTTGCATAGAGTCTGTCTAAAACATCTGTGCCTCTTCTTAAGCTGAAATATCCGGGAACACCGCAGCCAAGTGGTGGTGTTATTTCTTTTTCATAAAAACCAAATTCAAACATAGCCAAAATCACCCTTCTCACATATAAGGTTTATTTTATGCAGTATATTAGTTAAAACATGTATAAAACATTACTCTTCTTCGGGATATATTTTAACCTCGGGCATATTTTCTATTGTGTTTAAAGAATATTTGCCCCTTGACTGTGCTTCCGGCTCTATCCACTGACCATAGGTGAAATCAGGAAAATAAACAGGTGCACCGCCATTTTTTATAGACATTTCAGAAAGGGGTGTAACTGCCATAAGTGCAGCAGAATCATACACATCGATAGGAGGCTTAGTGCCATTTTTAACACTTTCAAAAAACGCACGGAGTACCAGATGGTCCATTCCGCCATGGCCTCCCCCTACTCCTGCCTCGTTATACTCTTTCCAGATGGGGTGATCATATTTTTCATAGTATTTATCAAGATTATCCCAGTGGTTTTTGGCAGGCTCATTTTCAAAATCTATTTTGTCATCTACAAGAGCCATAGACTGTGTTGCCTGATTATAAAATCCTCTTGTGCCAAAGATTTTAAAGTTTCTGCTTCCGTAGGCGGGAGTTGTGGTGGCAAGCTTAAGGGTTATTATTTCGCCGTTTGCACACTTAATAGTTGTATTTACAATATCACCCTGATTAAATTTTTCCCCGATAAGACTTTTGTTTTCTATATCGGTATATTCCATATAGGCGTTTAAACCTGCTGCTTTTGAAGAGGTAGATGTGAGGCTTAGAAATCTGTTGCCCCTGTTGATATTTAAAATTTTTGCAATGGGGCCCAGAGCGTGTGTGGGGTAGTTATCGCAGTTTCTATACATATAGTTTTTTAAGCGATAGTGCTTTTTCTCTTTGCCTGCAAGAATTTCACCGCAAAGGTTATGAATGTAGCCGCCCTCACAATGAACAACCTCACCAAAGAGGCCTTTTTTTATCATATTTAAAAGCATCATTTCCTGTCTGCCGTAGCAGCAGTTTTCAAGCATCATAAATTCGGTGCCAGTTTTTCTGTGGCAGCGAACAAGCTCCCATATTTCCTCAAGAGAATCGCAACCGCCAACCTCGCAGCCAACAGCTATGCCCGCTTCCATAAAATCAATGGAAAGCGGAATATGTGAAGACCAGGAAGTGCAAAGAACAACCGCATCAAGCCCTGCATTTTTTATCATATCCTTATGATTTGTGCAGGTGTATGGCTTTTTACCGGTTATTTCTTCAACTATATCTGACATTTGATTTGCTCTGTCGGGGTGCATATCACAAACCGCAGCCAAATCAACATCTGCCATTTTAGCACAGTATTTTATAAGGTAACCCCTTAAGCCATGCCCAACAAAACCTAGCTTAATTTTTTTTGCCATTTTAATCAGTCCTTAAACTTTATCACTATATGCTTGCATTATACACCCACTAATACTTTAAATCAATACAATTGCAGATACATAATTTATAATTTTAGCTACATTTTCAAAGTGTGCAGTACAGCTGATAAAAACCTCTGTTTTGTTATAAATATTATATTTTTTAAAAAATTATTGTATCTAAAACTATCAATTTAACCAAAACAAAAAACAGCAACCGGAATTCACTTTGAATTCCGGCTGCATCATACTAAAAATATTTATTGAATTATGCAAGCACATCTGTTGCGTGTGATTCTTCTTTTTTGTCTTTTTTACCTTCGGGATAAAGACGAACTGTTGGGTCATCAACAATTTCATTGAGTGAATATTTGCCTCTGCACTCTGTGTCGGGTTCAATCCACTGACCATAGGTGAAATCAGGTACTGCAACGGGAGCGGAACCCATAGCAATAGACATTTCACTAAGTGGGCTTATGCACATCCATGCTGCTGCATCATAAACATCAATCGGGGGTTTGGTGCCTCTTTTTATAGCTTCAACAAAGGCTCTGCAAACAAGATAGTCCATACCGCCATGACCTGAGCTGATACCTTCATCAAGATATTCAACCCAGATTGGATGATTATATTTTTTAAAGTATTCTTCCTGGTTGCCCCAGTGGTTTTTCCATGGCTCTGATTCAAGATCGATTCCGTCGCCAACCATAACCATAGATTTTGTATCTTCATGATGGAAAGCTTTTGTGCCATAGATATTGAAGCTACGGCTATAAAATGCAGGAAGAGTTGTTGAAAGGTTAAGGGTTATGGTTTCACCGTTTGCACATTTAATGTTTGTAACAACAACATCGCCCTGATTGAATTTCTGACCTTTAAGCTTTTTGTTTTCAATGTCGGTATATTCCATATAAGCATTTAAACCAACAGATTTTGAAGCCATTGATGTTAAGGAAACAAAGCGGTTTCCGTGGTTAATATTTAAAATTTTGGCAATTGGGCCAAGAGCGTGTGTGGGGTAGTTATCACAGTTACGATGAATATAGTTGTTAAGACGATACTGATGTTTTTCTTCGCCTGTTAAGATTTCGTCGCAAAGGTTATGACGATAGCCGCCGTCGCAGTGAACAACTTCACCAAAAAGACCCTTCTTAACCATATTAAGAACCATAAGTTCTTTCTGACCGTAGCAGCAGTTTTCAAGCATCATAAATTCGGTGCCTGTTCTGCGATAGGTTTCAACAAGCTGCCAGATTTCGTTCATGTTATCGCATCCGCCAACTTCACAGCCAACAGGGATTCCTGCTTCCATAAAATCAAGAGAGATTGGAATATGCATATTCCAGTCGGTGCAAACAACAACTGCATCTAAATCGCAGTTTGCAATCATATCTTTATGGTTTGTGCATTTATAAGGCTTTTTACCGGTCATCTCCACAATAAGAGCTTCCATTGAATCTGCTCTTTCGGGGAGCTTATCGCAAACAGCAACAACTTCACAGTCGGGCATTTTAATAAAGTTTTTAATATGATATTTACCTCTGCCGCCGTGGCCTATATAACCAATTTTGAGCATTTCTTTCATAATTCAACATCCTTTCGGAAAAATTTTTATGTTACTACCAATGTATTATACACCTACTTATATTATAAATCAATACAATTGCAGATACATAATTTATAAATTTAGATACTTTATTTTAAATTTATATACTCGTAACAAGCTGCACCTTTATTTCACCTTTTAAGGTATCTACTCTTATTTTACCACCGCTTATATCTTCGGCAGCAAGAATAATTTCACTAAGTGGATCTTCAATTGATTTTTGAATTTCACGTCGGATAGGCCATGCTCCGTAGCGTGGGTTATATGATTTTTCCAAAATCTTCTCTTTGGCTTTTTTGCTTATTTCAAAAGAAGCTCCAAGAGCCTTTATTTCATTTTTAACATTCTCAAGCATTAAATCGCAGATGTCTAAAAGCTCATCGTGAGTAAGTTCTTTAAATTCAACTATTTCATCTACTCTGTTTAAAAACTCGGGGCGGAAAATCTCTTTAAGAGTTTTTTCTATTTTAAGGCTTAATTTATCGCCCTCTGTTATAAAGCCTGCACCCGATGCTGCTCCAACAGATGTTCCTGCATTTGATGTCATAACAATAATTGTGTTTTCAAAGCTAACGCATCTTCCCTGGGCGTCGGTTATTCTGCCGTCATCTAAAATCTGAAGGAGTATGTTAAACACGTCCTGATGTGCTTTTTCTATTTCGTCAAACAAAATAACACTGTATGGTCGACGGCGTACCTTTTCGGTAAGCTGACCTGCTTCATCGTAGCCAACATACCCGGGGGGTGCACCAATTATTTTGGAAACAGAGTGTTTTTCCATATATTCACTCATATCCATACGAATAAGTGCTTTTTCATCGTCGAAAAGATTCTCTGCTAAGGCCTTAACAAGCTCAGTTTTACCAACACCTGTGGGACCAACAAATATAAATGACACAGGGCGTTTGCGGCTTAAACTGAGTGCTCTGTTTCTTCTTACAGCTCTTGAAATTGCACTAACCGCCTTTTGTTGCCCAACTATTCTTTCATGAAGAGCAGCTTCTAAATTAAGTAGCTTTTCTTTGTCGGTTGAGGTTATGTTTTTAACAGGGATTCCTGTCCAGAGTTCTATAACAGATGCAATATGCTCTCCTTTTAGCTTTGTCTCTTTCTGTTTTGCTCTCATAGAGGAAAGCTCATCTTCTAATCGGAGCTTGTCGCTTTTTAATCTGGCAATCTGCTCAAATGGGATATCTTCGGTTTCACCCTCTAATTCTTCGAGCTTTTTATCTATTGATTTTAAATCACCCTTTACCTTAACAATAGCCTTTGAATACGGGTTATCAATATTAAGGCGTGATGCTGCCTCGTCTATAACATCTATGGCTTTATCGGGGAAAAAGCGGTCGTTTATATAGCGGTCAGCAAGGCTTACGGCTTCAACAATTAAGCTGTCGTCTATGCTAACATTATGATAGGCTTCGTAATAATCCTTTGTGCCTTTTATAATTTCAACGGTTTCTTCTTTGCTCGGTTCATCTATCATTACAGGCTGGAAGCGACGCTCAAGAGCCGCATCTTTTTCAATGAATTTGCGGTATTCCTCGTGAGTTGTTGCACCTATTACCTGAATTTCGCCCTTTGAAAGAGCAGGCTTTAAAATATTTGCGGCATTCATTGCACCGTCGGCATCGCCCGCCTTTACTATTGAATGAATTTCATCTATAACAAGAATAACATTATCTCTTTTTGCTTCTTCAATAATATTTTTAAGGCGCGATTCAAACTGACCTCGATACTGTGTACCTGCAACAACTGTTGCCAAATCCAAATAATAAACCTCTGCATTTGAAAGCTTTTCGGGAACATCACCCTGGGCAATTTTTTGAGCAATACCCTCTGCAATTGCGGTTTTACCAACTCCGGGTGCTCCCAAAAGAACAGGATTATTTTTAGCACGGCGGTTTAAAATCTGAATTGCACGGTCTATTTCCTTTTCTCTTCCAACTATTCTGTCTAGAAGAGAATTTTTGGCTTTTTCTGTTAGGTTTACACCAAAATTATTAAGACATTTCTTCTTTTTCTGCTCTTTTTTCATTGAATTCTTTGCTTTTTTATCTTTTATCGGAATTTTTTCTTCGGTTTCTTCCCCGTCATCTTCCATATCGTTTGGGTCCATAAGGTTTCCGCCGCCAAAGATATCGGCAAAGGCATCGTGCATATCGCCGTTTGCTATCATGTCCGACATATTCTGAACCATTTCCTTTAGTTCCTCTGGATCAATGGAAAACTGCTCCGCAAGCTGATTTACGGGAGTAATCCCCGAATTTATTGCACATGATAAACAATAACCCTCATTTATAAACTGCTTACCGTCGGATTTGCTCACAAACACAACGGCAGGATTTTTTTTACATATAGAACAAAGTTTCAATTATTTCACCTCTATTAAAATACTGTATATTTATATGAAATTATACTAAACCATAGTAACACTAATACAGTATATCACAAAAAAAAATATTTGCAAGGCTTATCAAAAAATAAGGAGATGCAAAATTTTGCATCTCCTTATTTTTAATCGTCATAATCTGTTTCAAAGGAAAGGATTTCACCATTGTCTGCCTTTATATCGGCATCATATTGGGTTCTGCCCTGCCTCAGTTCAACCTCATATTTCCATATACCGTTATCTCTGTCGAGCTCAACCTTTACAAAGTTTGCAGCGTCAGATGGAATACCTGCTTTTTCAATAGCGATTTGTTTTGCTTTTTCCTCACCAATAAATTTCGATGTATCGGGGAGTTTACCGTTGCCTCCGGCAGAGCCCGAAGGAACTCTTACCACACAACCAGAAAAAACAGACAATACAAAAATAAAACTTATAAGTAATGCAATTATTTTTTTCATATAATCATCTCCTGTCTATATTATAAAATTTATGACAAAGGGTGTATATTATATTACTGCATTTCAACTATCTTTTTTATTATAACTGTGGACCTGCTTCAACAAGAGCTTTGCCTGCATCGTTGCCTGTGTATTTAACAAAGTTTTTAACAAATCTGCCTGCCAAATCTTTTGCTTTTTCTTCCCACTCGGAAGCGTTTTCATAAGTATCTCTGGGGTCGAGAATATTTTTATCTACACCAGGTAATTCTGTGGGAACTGCAAGGTTAAAGTATGGAATTGTTTTGGTATCTGCTTTAAGAATTGAGCCATCGAGGATTGCATCTATGATACCGCGTGTATCTTTAATAGAAATACGCTTGCCTGTGCCATTCCAGCCTGTGTTAACAAGATATGCTTTAGCACCGCTTTTTTCCATTTTCTTAACGAGCTCTTCAGCATATTTTGTGGGGTGAAGCTCTAAGAACGCCTGACCGAAGCATGCAGAGAATGTTGGTGTGGGCTCTGTGATACCACGTTCTGTACCTGCAAGCTTTGATGTGAAGCCTGATAAGAAATAATACTGTGCCTGCTCGGGTGTTAAAATTGAAACAGGAGGAAGAACGCCGAAAGCATCTGCAGAAAGGAAGATTACATCTTTTGCATCGGGAGCTGCAGAAACAGGGCGAACAATTTTTTCGATGTGGTCAATAGGATAAGAAACACGTGTGTTTTCTGTAACAGAGCCATCGTTGAAATCGCAAACGCCGTTTTCATCAACTGTAACATTTTCTAAAAGAGCATTACGTTTTATAGCATTATAGATATCGGGTTCTGATTCTTTATCAAGGTTTATAACTTTAGCATAGCAGCCGCCTTCAAAGTTGAACACACCGTTATCGTCCCAACCGTGTTCGTCATCACCAATTAAAAGACGTTTGGGGTCGGTTGAAAGTGTTGTTTTACCTGTGCCTGAAAGACCAAAGAATAAAGCTGTGTTTTCTTTATTCATATCGGTGTTGGCAGAGCAGTGCATTGATGCCATGCCATTTAATGGGAGGTAGTAGTTCATCATTGAAAACATACCTTTTTTCATTTCGCCGCCATACCAGGTGTTTAAGATAACCTGCTCACGTGATGATATGTTAAATACAACTGCTGTTTCAGAATTAAGACCTAATTCTTTGAAGTTTTCTACTTTTGCTTTTGAAGCATTGTAGCAAACAAAATCAGGCTCAAAGTTTTCAAGCTCTTCTGCTGATGGAGCGATAAACATATTTTTAACAAAATGTGCCTGCCATGCAACTTCCATTATAAATCTTATTGCCATTCTGGAATCTGCGTTTGTTCCGCAGAATACATCCATAACATATAATTTTTTGTTGGAGAGTTCATTAATAGCTAAATCTTTCAATGTTTTCCATGTTTCAACACTGCAAGGGTGGTTATCGTTTTTAAATTCATCAGATGTCCACCATACTGTGTCTTTTGAATTTTCGTCCATAACAATGAATTTATCTTTAGGTGAACGGCCGGTGTAGATACCTGTCATAACATTAACAGCACCGAGTTCAGTTGCCTGACCTTTTTCAAAGCCTTCTAAGGAAGGGTCGGTTTCAGCAGTAAACAATTCTTCATAGGAAGGATTGTGTATAATTTCTGTGGCACCTGTGATGCCATACTTAGTTAAATCTAAGTTTTTCATAATTTAAACCCCTTTTTTAAAATTTTATTCTTTATATTTTTTATTACTGATAAAATTTAGTATGTATATCAATTCAAAAATAATCCAATATACACCTTGGAATATATTACCTTAACTTTAAGAATTTGTCAATTATTGTTTTAGATAATTTTATTATAAATTAAGCATGTTTTATGCAATAATTGACAAAAAATATTGCATAATTATATTCTTACTAAATAAACAATGAAAATCTGTATAATCTTTCCAAATTTTCGATTTTTAAAAAAGCCGAACCAAAAAGATTTTTTATTTTATAGGCGATATGTAAACTTCGTTTGCTCGATATATTTACTTCGTAAATTCGATATAATCTCACTTCGTTCGATTGCGATATGATATAAATTCCTTATTCTCGTTACTGAAGGCAACATATCGCATTACGCAGTAATATATCGCACCGAAGGTATATCGCAAATTTAGCAAGGAATTTATATCGCAGAAAAAGCGTACTGAATTTTCAGTACGCTTTTTCTGGAAGAGCCTTTTTTCATCTGCATTTATAGCCTCAACTTTCTGATCCGCCTTACCAATTTCAAGACCTAAACGTGCATATAAATCGTAAGTGGAAAAAGCGATTCCGGAAGTTTCCAACTCCTTTGCAAGTTTATACATATCAGCGCCATACGGACTTTTTATTAAGGAGCGGTATATAACAACAGGCTCGTCCATAGAAAAGCCGGTTAAGCAAAGGTTACTTACACGACTCCAGTCCTTGCCGTGAAGCATTTGCTCAAAATCATCGGTATCTCGCTCTTCATAATGCGTAATTTTTGTGTATCCGCTATAACCCATACGTGCTAATGTCGCACCGAACGAATTGATTTTGTTAAGATTTGAGTCAATAATGTTAGCCTTTACAAAAGTACCCTTGCCGTGAATGGAATGGGTCATACCTTCGTTTTCCAAAAGGTCAAGGGCCTGACGAATCGTAATTCAGCTAACACTAAAGTGTTTGCACAATTCATTTTCAGAAGGCAATTTGCTGCCCACAGAATATTTTCCCATTCTGACTTTTTCTTCGATATTCTCTTTAATCTGCAAATATAAAGGTTTTGACAAATTGTGTTCAACCATTATAAAATCAACCTTTCGCACACTTTTCTTATCTATTTATTAAATCTTCTCGTTTTTCTTTTCTTTGCCAAAAAACCTGCCAACATTACAACTGCCGAAGCCGCAACCCCTGCGAAAAGGGGGTCAAAGGGCAGGACTCCCAATAATTCAAATATCAAAACTGTAACAGGTCCTAGTACGATGGCAACTCCTGCATACTGCTTTCCGACGCATTCTCTTCCCCACAAGGAAAAGCAAAGAGGCATAAATATAGTAGCTCCTCTAAGTCCCATAGACATAAATGCAAACTTTAAAATCGTATCTCCCAAAGAGCCCAGCGAAAGCATGCTTGCACAAAGCAACAGCAATACAATCAGTATTTTTTCAGTTGCTACTTCCGAAATAATTCTTTTTTCTTTACGCTTAAACAGGGATAAAACATCCCGTCTTAAAACTGTGGAAATTCCCAAAGCAAAGACCAGCCCCTGTTCCCACAACGGCAATAAATAATGCACCTAAAACTATGCCAGAGAACAAAGGTGGCATATGCTGGGTAACAAAGAGGGTCAATGCGGTTTTGGGTGAAATCCCAGGCGCTGTTGCACGCATATAAAGACCAACCAATATTCCGCCGATTCCTATAGGCGGTATAAGTACGGCGCTTATAAGGGCGCCTTTTACAGCTTGTTTTTCGCTTTGCGCCATAAATATTGCCTGTGCATAACTCTGTGTAGTAATAACCCCA
>JAGBXL010000072.1 GCA_017629325.1 Clostridia bacterium
ATCATTCTTCATTTGTCAATAATTTGCATTTTTTAATTATATGAAAAAACGACTTGCATAAGCAAGTCGTTTTTTTGGCAAAGTAGAACGAAATAGATGCAATTTAATTATTGTTTTTCTTTGCGGTGTTTATTGAAGAAATAAGGATTTTCTTTAATTCAATGCAATTTCCAAGAATGGTTTTATCGTCATAATATCCACTCTCAATAAGCAGTTCTATCCAATATTCACTTTCAGAACATTCTTTTAATGCTATTTGAAGTTTAGCAATAAAATCGTTCTTTCCGTGTCCGTAAAAAGATTCCCTAATGTTCGCACCGATACTCGTTCCACTGCGAATAAGTTGATTTGTAAGTATACTTTCTCTTTTTTCACTTTTTACTTTATTACAAACTTTTATTATATCTAATGCGAATTGTTTTGATTTCACAAGCAACGGACTTTCCATAAAATTTCTCCTTCTCAAAAGAAACTTCTTCCTTATTCACTATTACTTATTACTTTCCAAAAATCGACAAGTATTTTTAGGGAATAGTGAAGAGTGAATAGGTAATAAGTAAAATCGACAAGATTCTGTCGAACCTTGTCGATTTTTGGAGGCGCCACCCAGACTTGAACTGGGGATAAAGGCTTTGCAGGCCTCTGCCTTACCACTTGGCTATGGCGCCATATTACAAAAGACGCTAAAGACGCGTCTTTTGTGTTTGGAGCGGAAGACGAGATTCGAACTCGCGACGTTCACCTTGGCAAGGTGACGCTCTACCACTGAGCCACTCCCGCATAAGTGCAACTGATAGGCAAAGATAAATTAAAAGTGCCTCCGGGCGGAATCGAACCACCGACACGGGGATTTTCAGTCCCCTGCTCTACCTACTGAGCTACAGAGGCATATTTAACTTATTTTGCCTGCGGAATGCCTTTGGGCAATCCGCAGACTAAAATGGCGACCGAGAAGGGGCTCGAACCCTCGACCTCCAGCGTGACAGGCTGGCATTCTAACCAGCTGAACTACTCGGCCATACCAATGGGAACTATAGGGCTCGAACCTATGACCCTCTGCTTGTAAGGCAGATGCTCTCCCAGCTGAGCTAAGCTCCCAAGTAGTTTCGTCAATTGCGACTTTGTTATTATAATACTTTTTCTCTAGTCTGTCAAGCTTTTTTTACAAAAGTTTAAATATTTTCAAAATCTTATGGAATTTACATAAAAAAATCCCATAAGATTTTGAATATTAAAAGCTATTTGCCCAATGGAAACACTATTTTTGTGCTTCCATAAGAATTCTTTTAACCTCTGCCTCGGTTAAATGACGCCATTTTCCAAGGGGAAGATTGCCTAATTTAAGCCCGCCCTCCGAAATTCTTTTAAGACCCATAACCTTAAAGCCCACTGACGCACACATCTTTCGCACCTGACGGTTTCTGCCCTCGTGAATGGTTATGGTTAAAAGAGCACTGTTTTTGCCAAAGTTTTCTATATCCACTTTTGCAGGTGCAGTTTTTCTACCGTCTATAAAAACTCCCTGTTCAAGCTTTCGAATAGCATTTTTCTCGGCATTTCCGCTTACTAAAACCTCGTAGGTTTTATCGAGCTTATGCTTGGGGTGGGTTATTTTATAGGTGAAATCCCCGTCGCTTGTCATTAAAAGAAGACCCTCTGTGTTAAAATCGAGCCTGCCAACAGGATATATTCTTTTAGATATATCTGTTATTAAATCCATAACGGTGGGTCTGCCCTCATCGTCGCTTACAGTTGTCATGTAGCCCACAGGTTTATTGAGCATTATATAATACTTCTTTTCTTCTATCTTTACTTCCTCACCGTCTAAGCTTACAACATCGCCATCTGCAACCTTTGTGCCCAGAAGAGTGCATTTTTCACCATTTACACTCACTCTGCCCTGAAGAATTATTTCTTCGGCTGCCCTTCTTGAAGCAACACCGCATAGGGCAAGGTATTTTTGAAGTCTCATTTCTTCCATTACTTTGTCCTCTTTATATATTATATCCACATTTTCATTATAAATTATAAAGTTTCTTCAGGCATAACGATTGCCGCAACTATGTACGCTAAAATTCCCGAGCCGCCAAGAATTGTGAATGCCACAAGAGCAAGACGAACTAAAGTTACATCAATATTAAAATATTTTGCAATACCCATACACACACCGCATAATTTTTTACCTTCTTTTATTTTGCAGAGTTTTTTCATTTTATTTCCCCCTAATTTATTTATATTCTTTGCTAAGCGCTTCAAATGAAGGCAAAGATTTTTCTATCATCTCGGTTGAAACACAATAAGAAATTCTAACATAACCGGGGTAACCAAAGCTATCGCCAGGAACTAAAAGAAGCTCATATTTTTTTGCTTTTTCGCAAAATGCGTGGGAATCTTCTTCTAAAGCCTTAACAAAAAGATAAAAAGCACCGTCGGGCTGTGCAACCTTGTAGCCATATTTGGAAAGTGCATCACAGAGAATATCGCGGTTTTTCTTGTAAATTGAAATATCGGCAGTTTTGCCAATGCACTTTGGCACAATTTTCTGGAAAAGGCTTGGTGCACAAACAAAACCTAAAGACCTTCCCGCACCGCATACTGCAAAATAAACATCCTGCCATTTATTTGCAGTATTGGGAACAAGCACATAACCTATTCTTTCACCGGGAAGCGAAAGAGATTTACTGAATGAATAACAAACAATGGTGTTGTTATAGTAGTTTGGAATAAAGGGAACTTCCACCCCTTGCGTGTAAACAAGCTCGCGGTATGGCTCGTCGGCGATAATATAAATATCCTTGCCAAGTTCTTTTTGAGCATCATTTAAAACAGATGCAAGTTTCTTTATTGTAGCTTCCGAGAAAACAACACCCGAGGGGTTGTTGGGAGAATTTATAATTATTGCCTTGGTGTTTTTGTTTATTGCTTTTTTAAGAGCATCAAAATCTATCTGGAAGTCTTCTTCCCGGCATTTCACCGTTACAGGGGTCATTCCTGCCTGATTTATAAACACTATGTATTCTGGGAAAAACGGTGCTAAAATAATAACCTCGCCGCTATCCTGGGCTATTGCCGAAAGAGAAATGGTGAGCGATGCTGCCGCACCAACTGTCATATAAAAATTATCTGCAGTATATTTTGTGCCAAAATTAGCATTTACATAATCTGCACAAGCTTTTCTTACATCGGGGGCTCCTTGTGCCGAAGTGTAGCCGTGAAGGGCAACGGGGTCGGTGTTTAAAACCAAATCGGCAAGTGCCTCCTTAACACACTCAGGTGCAGGAACACTTGGGTTTCCAAGGCTGAAATCATAAACATTTTCTGCCCCTATCTCTGCCTTTCTTTTTAAACCGTATTCAAAAAGCTCTCTTATTTCACTGCGGCGGCTGCCCAATTCATACATTTTTTGTGATACCATATTTTTTGCCTCCTGTATGCACTATATGAAATTATTATACAACAAAATCCTTTTATTTACAATACGGCATGTTGATTTTTGGCATATTTTTTAGTATTATATATTTATAAAACTAAAAGGAGTTAAAAATGCTTCAGCCTCAAGATATAACAAACTTTTTAATTAAAAACTATATAACAGAGGGCGACACAGCCATAGATGCTACCGCAGGCAATGGGAACGACACCTTAAAGCTTTGCAAAAAGGTGGGCAAAACGGGCAAGGTTTTCGCCTTCGACATTCAGGATAAAGCCATAGAAGAAACCAAAAAACTCGTCTTTGAAAACGGATTTACCAATGCCCAAATTATTAAAGACAGCCATGAGTTTATGGATAACTATGTGCACGAAAAGGTGAGGGCAGTTATATTCAATCTCGGCTACTTGCCAGGCGGCGACCACAAATTGCAGACAAAAGGCGAAACAACCGTTGAAGCCATAAAAAAAGCACTTGATTTAATTTGCGATGATGGGTTTATTGCCATTATGATTTACCACGGCAAAAATTCGGGAACGGAAGAAAAACTTATGCTCACAGATTTTTTAAAAACAATAGACCA
>JAGBXL010000073.1 GCA_017629325.1 Clostridia bacterium
AGTATCTACAAATGTTAGTGAATTTATTAAAAGATGCTGAAGAGCAATAGGAACTGCCAGCTTTAAAAGAAGAGACCAGAATTTTTTGCTTTGTGAGTTCATTTTATATTCCTTTTCGTTTTTATTTTATATTTAGTATATCATCTAAAACATTATGATGTCAAATAAAGGAGATAGTTTTATGATTAAACTTGCTTTTTACGACACAAAACCCTATGATAAAATATGGTTTGACAAATACTGCGAAGAATTTGGAATAAAAATTAAATACTACGATGTGAAGCTAAGCGAAGAAACGGCTGTTTTGGCAAGAGATTGCGACTGTGTTTGCACATTTGTAAACGACGATGTTAGCAAAGCCACAATTGAAAGACTTTTATTTAAAAAAATAAAGCTTATAGCATTAAGATGTGCCGGATACAACAATGTTGATTTAAAGGCGGCAAAAGACAAAATAACCGTTGTGAGAGTGCCCGAATATTCGCCTTATGCCGTGGCTGAACACGGAATGGGAATGATACTTTGTTTAAACAGAAAGCTCCACAGGGCATATATAAGAACAAGGGATTTTAATTTTAGCTTGGTTAGAATGACGGGCTTTGACCTTAATGGAAAAACTGTTGGAATAATAGGCATAGGCAAAATAGGAAAAGTTTTTGCAGATATATGCTCGGGCTTTGGAATGAAGGTTATTGCTTATGACCCATTTATTAAAGAAAATAAATTTAAAAATATTGAGCTTGTAAGCTTTGATGAATTATGCCAAAGGGCAGATATTATATCACTGCACTGCCCTTTAACAAAGGATAATCATCATTTAATAAATATTGACGCCATAAACAAAATGAAAGACGGTGTGTTTATTTTAAACACATCAAGGGGCGGACTTATAAACAGCGATAGTCTGATTGACGGGCTGAAATCGGGTAAAATAGGCGGTGCGGCACTTGATGTTTATGAAGAAGAGAGTGATTTATTTTTTGAAGATATGTCTGGCGAAACAGACAGAGATGAAAAAATGGCAACGCTCCTATCCATGCCAAATGTTCTTATTACCTCACATCAGGCATTTTTAACAAACGAAGCACTTGAAAACATTGCTCTTGTTACGCTTAAAAATATTAAGAATTTTTTTGAAAATAATGAAGCAGAAAATGAAGTTATATACAAAGAAAACATTTGAATAATTAAAGCCGCTATGGGTAAGATAATAGAGAAAGCGAGGTTATTTATTATGATGAACAATGCTAACAGATCTATTGGTTGCACTGTTACACAGTGTGAATATCACTGCGGAAACGAAAACTACTGTACACTTGACAAAATCAATGTTGGAACACATGAACAGAACCCCACAAACGTTCAGTGCACCGATTGCGAATCATTTAAAGCAAATAACTGCAAATAAATCAGGCAAAATAAAAAACGAATGTAAAATCTTTTGGATTTTACATTCGTTTTTTATTTTATAATAATTTCTTTATAATTTCGTTTCTATCTTCAGCCATAAGATATATGGGTGCCACATCAAATACCGTTTTGCAACCTGAAATTCCATCTTTATTCATTCTATATGCAGCTCTTGCATAAGCAACTATAACAGAAGCTGTAAATTCGGGATTTGAATCAAGGCTTAATTTATATTCTATTATGTGGTTATGCTCCAAATCTTTACCTGTTTTTCCGCTTCTGACAACAATTCCACCGTGTGGAAGACCCGAATGTTTTTCTTTCATTTCTTCCATTGAAATAAAGTGAACTGTTGTATCGTAGTCGGCAAAATAATTTGGCATTGTTTTAATTTCGTTTTCTATTCTGCCAAGGTCAGCACCATCTTTAGCCACAACAAAACACTCCCTTGTGTGCTTTTGGCGTGTGGTTAATTCGGGGTTTTCACCGCTTATTACACTTTTAACTGCTTCTTCTACCGGAATTGTGTATTGACGGGCTTCTAAAACACCTTCTATTCTTCTTATGGCATCAGAATGACCCTGGCTAACACCCTTACCCCAGAATGTGTAGTCTTTGCCATCTGGAAGAATGGAATTTCCATACATTCTGTTTAAAGAAAACATACCGGGATCCCAACCAACAGAAATAATGGCTGTTTTACCGCTTGATTTGCAAACCTCATCTACATTATTTAAATGCTCGGGAATTTTTGCATGAGTATCGAAGCTATCGACAACATTAAAATATTTTGAATATTCAGGGGTCTGAACCGGAAGGTCTGTAGCACTGCCACCACAGAGAATAAGTACGTCTATGCTGTCTTTCATGCTGAGAATATCATCTACATG
>JAGBXL010000074.1 GCA_017629325.1 Clostridia bacterium
CTCTCTAAGCCCGAAAAAGACCCCAAAGCAATAGCTGCTGCCAAAAATGCAGTTCAGTCGGGATATCCAAAGTGTCCTTTGTGCAGAGAAAACGAGGGATATGCCGGCAGAATAAACTCTCCTGCAAGGCAGAATCACCGCATAATCCCCGTTAAAATAAATAACGCTGATTGGTTTATGCAGTATTCACCCTATGTTTACTATAACGAGCATTGTATAGTGTTTAGTGGCGAGCACACACCAATGAAAATAGAAAAAGCAAGCTTTGAAAAGCTTTTGTCTTTTGTAGCTAAGTTTCCCCATTATTTTGTTGGCTCAAATGCCGATCTTCCAATTGTTGGCGGCTCTATTTTAAGCCACGATCATTTCCAGGGCGGAAACTATGAATTCCCAATGGCAAAAGCACCAATCGATACCAAAATTTCATTTAAAGGCTTTGAAGATGTTGAAGCAGGGCTTGTTAAGTGGCCAATGTCTTGCATAAGAATAAAATCAAAAGATACAAAAAGGCTTTGTGATCTTGCAGATAAAATCTTAAATGCGTGGAGAAGTTATACCGACGAAGATGCCTTTATCTTCTCGCAAACAGATGGTGAACTCCATAGCACCATAACTCCCATTGCCAGAAAAAGAAACGGCCTTTTTGAACTTGACCTTGTTTTAAGAAATAATATAACAACTCCCCAGCACCCATTGGGCGTTTATCACCCCCATGCAGAATTGCACAACATAAAAAAAGAAAATATAGGTCTTATAGAGGTTATGGGGCTTGCAGTTTTGCCTGCCCGTTTAGATACCGAGCTTGAACTTTTAGCCGATGCAATAGTAAACGGAGAAGACATATCCTCAATCGAAGCTATATCCAAGCATAGCGATTGGGTTAAGAGCTTTATAGGAAACTATGGTGCCATAACAAAAGAAAATGTTATGGAAATTCTTAAATGTGAAGTTGGAAAAGTGTTTTCAAAAGTTCTTGAACATGCGGGAGTTTATAAGCAAACCAAAGAAGGCAAGGAAGCATTTTTGAAATTTGTTAATTCAATATAAATAAAAACCGGAGTAAAATTAAACTTTTTACTCCGGTTTTTATTTATATCATCTTAGATATATCCTTCCTCATTCTCTGTATAATTCTCTTTTCAAGGCGTGATATATACGACTGCGAAATCCCCATCATATCTGCCACCTCTTTTTGAGTGTGTCCTTTTCCACTTTTAACTCCAAACCTTAATTCCATTAAATTCTTTTCTCTTTTAGACAAATTTTCAAGTGCTATGGAGAGAAGCTGCTTGTCAACCTCGTTTTCAATATCGTGGTAAACAATATCCGAATCAGTTCCCAAAATATCCGAAAGCAGCAGCTCATTTCCGTCCCAGTCAACATTTAATGGCTCATCAATAGAGATTTCAATTCTTTTTGAACTGTTTTTTCTTAAATACATAAGTATTTCGTTTTCAATACACCTTGAAGCGTAGGTGGCAAGCTTAATATTTTTATTTGGTTTAAATGTGTTTATTGCTTTTATAAGGCCAATCGTTCCAATTGAAATAAGGTCTTCTATGCCAATTCCCGTATTTTCAAATTTTTTGGCTATATAAACCACAAGACGTAAATTACGCTCGATAAGAGCTTCTTTTGCCGCTGCATTTTCGGTTTCAAGCATATTTATGTATTTTTCTTCTTCTTCTTTTGAAAGAGGCGGCGGTAGGGTAGATGGTCCCCCTATGTAATAAACATCATTCACTGTAAAGAGAGAATAAATAAGTTTTTTTAATTTAACCGGCAAATTATCAAACATCTGCATTTTTGTTTTCCTCCTGTTAAACCAGAATATTAGGGTTGAAAAGTGCACCGTATTCACCGGGCACCGATAGTATGTCGGGGCTTATTGCAATCACAGTTTTAACGGCTTTTTTTCCGTCAATTGTAACTTCATCGGGAATAAAGCCAATGAGCATTCCGTCTTTTTTTCCAAGGGAAGAGTAGGGTATCAGCCTCATATTCATATCAAAAGAATCAGGGGAATTGATATCGGGTATTCCATTTGGAAAAAGCTTTATAAGTTTTCTTTCCTCGGCAATTATAACGGGGATTTTGCTTATTGGTTCTGTTAAAAGATTTCCTGTGTCGCTAAGAGCATCTATCACACAAACCCTGCCCGAAAAAGAAATCTTAAGGCTCTTTATCCCCACGCTTTTGTTTCTTTTAAAAACTGCCATTGAAATAGCAATAATGCCATAACAAATGCCTGCCCCGCCAATAAGCTTGGCAAGGGAAATATCAAAATAAAAAACACCATTTTTAATAACAGGCACATCATGGGAATATATGTTTCCAAAATAAACAAAAGAAAGAAGAATTCCTGCCAGAGTAAATGAAATCATATAAAACAAAACGGTGTATTTAAATAGTTTAATAAGGCTTCCTTTGGGGCTTGTAATTTTAAGCATAAGCATAGATACCGCCACTTTAAAAGGAAAGGCATATAAAAAAGAAACAGACGGAAAAAACATAAAAACAGCATAAACCGCCCCCAGCGATGCCGCCACACACAGCCTTAAAGTGCTGGGATTTTCTTTCATAAAAAAAGAAGTTAGTTTAATAATAATAAGATTTATAAGAAAATTAAGAGTAAAAAGCACATCGGCATATACGGCTATATCCATATAATCACCTCATTCTAATTATATGCTATACCCCTTAAGAAAAATGTAAAGAAAAGACGAAGAAAAAAATTTTTTTAATTTTAAATTCCCCCTTGCAAATTTGTTATATGTGTGATATACTGTTTGGGACACAATTGTTTATTTGGAGGTGTTTACTATGACTATAGCTTTAACAATTGTACATGTTATCCTTTCAGTTTTGTTAATTGCAATCGTACTTTTTCAGTCCGGCAATGAGCAGGGGCTTTCAGGTTCAATAGGCGGTGCATCTGAATCTTTCTTTGGTAAAAATAAAGCCAGAACAATGGACGCAATGCTCGCAAAATGTACTTCAATAATAGCAGTTCTTTTTATTGCTACATCAATAGTTCTTTCTTTAATACTTAACTAAAAAGATAATGGCAGACCAAGGGGTCTGCTTTTTCTTTTTTGTATTGTGATAAATAAAATACTCCAAAAAAGAGGATTTCCCTTTTTTTTGGAGTATTTATTACTTAGAAAATAATAAAGGAGCATACATAATATGAAAGCAGTATTAGTAAACGGCAGCCATAAAAAAGATGGGGACATAGCGTATCTTTTGGGGGTAATATCAAATGAACTTAAAAATTTTGGAATTGAAACCCAAATTTTCAGTGCTCATGAAGCTATATCCGAATGCAAAACACCTTTCTGTGTTTCCTGCTCATCACCTTGTCAAAGAATCTGTTTTGGCAAAAAACTTGAAATACTTTTTGAAGAAATGGAAAAAGCAGATGCAATTATTTTTGGAAGCCCTGTATATTTTGGCTCAATGTGTGCCCAGCTAAAATGTGTTTTCGATAAAACCCGTTCTCTTCGCGGTAAAAATGCACTCCTTGGAAAACTTGGCCTTGCAGTAAGCTGCGGAGCATCAAAATACGGCGGTCAGGAAACCACCGTGCGTGCAATTGGGGATTGTATGCTTGTTAATGGTATGACGGTAATAGGCCCTGCCAGCTCCGAATTAGCCGGTCATCAGGGTGTTTGTGCACAGCACCCCTCTAATGAAGATTCCTTTGCAATAAGTCGAGCCAAATCCGCAGCAAAGCGTATATATGAAGAACTCACTAAATAATATGGGGTGATAGCTTTGAATATAAGAGAAAAGTCCGAACTTTTTGAAGAACAGATTTTGTCTCCAAATGCAACTTTATCCAAAAATTCAAAAGGCAGACAAAAAACGGAGGAAAAGTGTAGTCTCAGAACCGATTTTGCCCGCGACCGCGACAGAATAGTTCATTCAAAAGCATTCCGCCGCCTTAAACATAAAACACAGGTTTTTATATCACTGGATAATGACCATTTTCGCACTCGCCTGATTCACACTCTCGAAGTTTCCCAAATAGCCCGCACAGTTGCCCATGCCCTTAGGTTAAACGAAGATTTGGTTGAGGCAATTGCTCTGGGTCATGATCTTGGCCATACTCCATTTGGCCATTCGGGTGAAAGAGCACTTGATGACCTTGCACCGTCTGGATTTAAACACTATGAGCAGAGCTTAAGAGTTGTAGACCTTCTTGAAAAAGACGGTGAGGGAATGAATCTCACCTATGAAGTACGCGATGGTATTAAAAATCACTCGGGTGATAATGTATCTTCAACACCCGAGGGCAGAATCATTAAATATGCCGATCGTATAGCCTATATAAACC
>JAGBXL010000075.1 GCA_017629325.1 Clostridia bacterium
CCGCCAAAAGATGAAACAAGCAAACCAAATCAGACACCTAGTCAAAGTGAGACACCATCTTCAAATCAAAACACAAACAAATCTCTTTCACAGCTTTTAAAAGAACTTGAAAGTGCAAGTTCTCAAGAAGAAAAAGACAAAATACTTAGTGAAATAGATAAAATAACACAGTAGATTAAATGGGAAGTGCAAAAACTTTTAGTTTTTTGCACTCCCATTTTTTATGAAAACTCAATGAAATAAAATCCTTATTTATGTTTTAAATTACCTTTTATAGTAATATCCGCTTGCAAGGCGTTGTTTTCTTTCGAGAACAGGTACACCCCTTAACACATCATAGGTTATTATGTTATTATCAACAGGCTCGGGGCTTTCATCTGTTACCATGGTTTCAAGAACTCTTTTTACCCCATAATAAAGCACTACAAAAAATAACAGGCTTAAAATTTTCATTATTTACATCTCCTTTGTTTTGTTTCTATGATATAATTATAAAAGAAGATGTGTACGATAAAAAGGACAGCAAATTTATTAACACTTAAAAAGAGATGTAAAAAATTCTTGCCGAATTTTTTACATCTCTTTTTATAAATTAGTGGTTATACCCATTTTGCACTGCCAGACATAAGAGTAACACTCTCACCCGAAACACTTAAAAGCCCTCTTTCAACTTCAAAGGTCTTTATGCTGCCGTCTTCCAGTTCCATTTTGCATTGGGAGGGCTTTACAGATGTTACAAGCGGCGTGTGATTAGCCAAAACCGCAAGGTCGCCCTCGGCGGCACGGAGAGATATTTTAACTATATTTCCCTCGTATAAATTCCCTTCGGGTGTGGAAATAACAAATTTAAATTCTTTCATTATACCACCTTTTTCGCCTTTTCAACAGCTTCGTCTATTGTTCCTACAAAAAGGAAAGCAGATTCGGGCAATTCGTCGTGCTTACCTTCAATAATTTCTTTAAAGCCTCTTATGGTTTCTGAAAGCGGAACATAAACACCGGAAATACCAATAAACTTTTCGGATACATGGAATGGCTGTGATAAAAATCTCTGGCTTTTTCTGGCTCTGGAAACAAGAAGCTTATCTTCATCAGAAAGCTCGTCCATACCCATAATTGCAATAATATCCATAAGTTCCTGGTATCTTTGAAGTATTCTCTGCACTTCCCTGGCAACAGTATAGTGTTCTTCGCCGAGAACATCTGCAGATAAAATACGGCTTGTTGATTCTAACGGGTCAACAGCAGGATAAATACCCTGTGATGCTATATTTCTTGAAAGAACAGTTGTGGCATCAAGGTGGGCAAATGTTGTTGCAGGTGCCGGGTCTGTGAGGTCATCTGCCGGAACATATACTGCCTGAATTGATGTGATTGAGCCTTTTTGAGTTGATGTTATTCTTTCCTGAAGCATACCCATTTCATTTGCTAAGGTTGGCTGATAGCCAACAGCTGAGGGCATTCTTCCCAGTAGTGCTGAAACTTCTGAGCCTGCCTGGGTAAATCTGAAAATATTATCAATGAATAAAAGTACGTCCTGGCCTTCTTCTTCACGGAAGTATTCTGCCATTGTAAGACCAGAAAGACCAACTCTCATTCTTGCACCGGGGGGCTCATTCATCTGTCCATACACCAGTGTGGTGTTAGATAAAACTCCCGATTCCATCATTTCGTTATAAAGGTCATTTCCTTCTCTTGTACGCTCACCAACACCCGTAAACACGGAAAGACCGCCGTGCTGTTTTGCAATGTTATTGATAAGCTCCATAATAAGTACGGTTTTGCCTACACCTGCACCGCCGAAAAGACCAATTTTACCGCCCTTTGAATATGGGCAGATAAGGTCGATAACTTTGATACCTGTTTCTAAAATCTCTGTTGATGTGGAAAGCTCCGAATATTCCGGTGCACTGCGGTGAATATCCCATTTAGGAGCATCTTCGGGTGCCGGTTTGTTATCTACCGGGTCGCCAAGAACATTAAAAATTCTTCCGAGTGTTTTTCTTCCCACAGGCACGCTTATAGCCGAACCTGTATCGGTAACGGGTGTTCCGCGTGTTAATCCGTCGGTAGATGCCATAGCAATACACCTTACTGTGTTATCGCCTATATGCTGTGCAACCTCTACGGTTAGAGTTTTCTCGCCTATATTCATAGTAAGAGCATTATATATGGCGGGTATATTTCCATTGTCAAAACAAATATCTACAACAGGTCCTACAACCTGCACAACACTGCCTTTTTTTGAATCTGACATATTTAAGTCTCCTTACATGCCGCTTCCGGCAACAATTTCTGTAATTTCCTGTGTGATTGCTCCCTGTCTTGCACGGTTATAATCAAGTTTTAAGCTATCTATCATTTCGCCTGCATTCTTACCTGCATTATCCATAGCAAAACGCCTTGCAACAACTTCACAAGTGAAGCTCATCTTTGCCGCAGAAACTATTTTTCCTGCAATGTATTCTTCGATTACTGCCTCTAAAACAGTTCTTTCATCGGGCTCATAAATTATATCAGCTTTTGATTTTTTATCTGTTTTAGAAATTGGTAGAATCCACTGTAACTGAGCTTCCTGCGACATCATAGAAACATACTCAGTGGAAACTATCCCAATCTTTTCATACTTACCATTTTTAAAATCTTCGCAAATTTCTTTTGAAAGAGAAATTGCATCGGCATAGGTATAGCTTTCTACCTTAGTTTGCTCAAAACCATATCTATCACAGGCGCGCTTGCCAATTGGAAATATTTTTTGTGCATCCAATGTTTCGATGAGC
>JAGBXL010000076.1 GCA_017629325.1 Clostridia bacterium
ACAATAATAAGTGAGCCTATAAGAATACCCCTTAGCTGCTGGTCGATTTTTGCAAAGCACATTAGTGCAACCAGAAACCCGTAAAAAATAGCAAGACCGCCAAGACGCGGAATAGGTTTTTTGTGAACTCGTCTTTCATTATCAGGCACATCAACTGCACCTATTTTGTGTGCTAAATTTATAACAAAAGGTGTTGCTGCCAAAGAAATTGCAAAAGCAATAGTAAAGCATAAAACTAAATCCTTAATATTCATTAAATATCACACCCTTTATAGTCAGGCTAATTTTTTATCTGTCAACATAGCCAAGCTTTCTGTGTATTTTTCTCAGGGTTTTTGAAGCCAAATAGTTTGCCCTTTTTGCACCCTCTGTATAAATTTGTTTTATGTAGTCTTTGTTTTTTGAAAGCTCGTCGTATTTTTCTCTTACAGGTCTTAATTCTTCAATAACTGCCTCGGCAACTCTTTCTTTGAAAACGCCATAGCCAAGTCCTGCAAATTCATTTACGCTTTCATCTATTGTCTGATTTGTAATAGCAGAATAAATACTTAAAAGATTGTTAATTCCGTCTTTACCTTCTCTGTATGCAATTTCGCCGTCAGAATCGGTTACTGCACGCTTGAATTTTCTTCTTATAGTGTCTGCATCGTCAAGAATAGATATAAATCCGTTCACATTAGGATCAGATTTACTCATTTTTGATGTTGGATCCTGAAGGCTCATAACCCTTGCACCTTCTTTTGGAATATAGCCCTGGGGGATCTTAAATACATCACCGTAAACACCGTTAAATCTTTTGGCAATATCGCAGCAAAGTTCAAGATGCTGCTTCTGGTCTATACCAACTGGCACCAAATCTGTCTGATACAAAAGAATATCTGCCGCCATTAAAACAGGATATGTAAAAAGACCTGCATTTATATTATCGGCATGCTTAGACGATTTATCCTTAAACTGTGTCATACGGCTAAGTTCGCCCATATATGTGTAGCAATTAAGAATCCAAGAAAGTTCCGCGTGTGCAGAAACATGCGACTGAAAATAAACAATATTTTCTTCGCCGTCAATTCCGCATGCAAGATACTGCATTAAAAAGCTCATGCATCTTTTTCTGAGCTCGGTAGGGTCTTGTCTAACAGTTATTGAATGAAGGTCAACAACAGAAAAAATACAGTTGTAATCCTTTTGCAGATTAACCCAGTTTTTAAGAGCACCAAGATAGTTGCCCAGTGTTATGCAGCCTGTTGGCTGAATTCCTGAAAAAATAATTTTTTTATCGTCCATTGTAAACTCCTTTATGTTATCAGAAATTATTTTCCGCTATATTAAGCACATTATACACAATCTTTGCAGCTTCTGCTCTTGTTGCAAAATCCCTAGGGCCAAAGCTTCCGTCATCTCGCCCGTTTATAACACCCAAATTAGCTAATTGTGAAATTGCAAAGGGTGAAAACACGCTCATTTTATCTGTATCATTAAAACTTGGGGGCACATTAAAGCCATCTTCAATAAGCCCTGCCTTAACCATTGCCTTAACGCTTATATATGCAATTTCTTCGCGGGTAATGGGGGCGGCGCCATTTAAAAGCTTTTGGGAATATATATCCAGCATTCCCATTTCATAAGCACTTGCAACATAGGTGTAGCCCCAATGTGATTTATCAATATCGCCATAGGGCGCTTCGGCATTTTTATTAACAATTCCGCAAACACCTGTTATCATTTTAATAAATTCAAATCTGGAAACTGTGTTTTGCGGCATAAAAAGCCCATCACCAACACCGTTTATAATCCCTAAATCCGCTAAACCTAAAATGGCTTCTTCTGCCCATGGATATGGTGATATATCCGAAAAATAAACATTTCTGTTTTCCAAAACATCATTAAAATGATTCAGTATATCATTTTCACTCAAATTCGCATAAGAAACAAGTGGTAAAAAACACAAACACACAGATGTCAGCATGCATAAAAATTTTTTCATAAAATCACCTGTAATTTGTAATCTAAAATAACTAATTTATCATACCACAAAGCTATGTAAAAGTCAATCTGTCAGCAAAATTTGAGTTTAAAATTCATTGACAAAAATAAGTTTGTGTACTATACTTTTTATAAAGATAAAAATGTCTGGAGGAATATGATTTGAAAAGCGTAATGCTCATAGTAAATCCAAATTCAGGCAAAGCAAAGCCAAAATCTATGCTTTTTGAAATAATACAAACTCTTTCCGATGCCGATTGCATCGTTACTACTCGCATAACCCGTGCAGCAGGTGATGCTTCGGAATTTTCCTTTAGTGCCTGCAATAGCAAGCTTTATGATTTAATAATTTGTTGCGGCGGCGACGGAACCTTAAGTGAAACCATATCAGGCATATTAAAAAGCGATAAAGCTATTCCTGTTGGCTATATCCCATGCGGCAGCACCAACGACTATGCCCGCAGCCTTAATATATCTTCCGATTATGTAAAGGCGGCACATGTTGCTGCAAAAGGCGAAGAGTACCCAGTTGATATAGGTGTTATAAACGGCAGATATTTTAACTATATTGCATCATTCGGTCTTTTCACATCTGTTTCATATAATGCTTCCCGTAACCTAAAAAGTATGCTAGGTCATACTGCTTATGTTCTTGAAGGAACAAAGGAGCTTACCAAAATAAAGGCAAACCATGTAAAAATTGAAACCGAGGGTGGAGTGTATGAAGATGACTACATATTCGGTGCCATTGCAAATTCAACATCAATAGGCGGAATAGTTAAATTAAGCGAAACTCTTGTAAGCTTTAATGATGGTGTTTTTGAAATATGTCTTGTAAAAATGCCAAAAAGCCCTGCTGATATTGTAAAAATTGTACGCGGAATAATGAATTCCGATTTTACCGACGAATGTTTTGAGTTTTTCAGAGCCTCATCTCTTAAAATTTCTGCTCCCCACGATATGCCCTGGTCTTTAGACGGTGAAAAAGCAGAGCTCGGTTCCGATATCAAGCTTGATATTCTTCATAGTGCAGTAAAACTTATGATGTAACAAAACATTGCAATTAAATGCAATGTTTTGTTTTTTTAGGTGTGTTTTTACAAAAAAAGCCCCTTTATTTTGCTTAAAATTCACATTGACACCCCGTATTCAACTATGTTATCATAATTGCATATACAAGAAAAAAGAATAGGAGTATTCTTATGTTTAAAAAACCAATAAAAAACCGCTATATATTTGCGTTTGATATTTTAGCAATTATAATTGCACGGTTTATAACCGCAATAATCCTTTTCCCCGAAATGAAGCTTCCGCAAGGTGCTTTTATTTATACCGGGGGCACATATATCGGTCTTGTGATTATTGTAAATCTTATTTTCGGTGTATATAAAATAGCATGGCACTATTCCGGCACGAGAGAGCTTGCAAAATATATGAGTGTTTGCATAGTGTCAATGATAGCTCAATTCGTGGCAAATGAGTTATTGGTATTTTTTTCAATTATTCCGCAGCCTTTTAGAAGAATTAACGGCGGTATAGCGATTATTTCCATTCTCATAATGATACTTGTTCGTCTTTTTGTTAAGGAAATCTATAAAACAGCTTCCTCAAAAGCAATGGTTACATCACCGCAAAAACCTGGAAACAAAAACAGGGTTCTTATAATAGGTGCCGGTGATGCTGCAAGAATAATAGTGGGAAGCTATGCTCACGATTTTTCAAGTCCCTATGAAATAGTTGGTTTTATAGATGATGATGCTTCCAAGCATGGTAAGATTATGTATGGATACAAGGTTCTTGGAGGAAGAGAATCCATTGTAAGCATCTGTGAAAATATGGATATAGATAGCATCATTATGGCAATTCCGTCTGCCTATGTTCAAGATAGGCTTGATATTTTAAAAATCTGTAATCTCACAAAGTGTAAAGTTAAAACAATTCCAAATATCTGCGACCTTTTAGATTCCGATGAAAATGTTCATGTTCGAGATATTAAAATCGAAGACCTTCTTGACAGAGACCCAATTGTTTTAGATAACGATGGAATCAGTTCTCTTGTGAAAGGAAAAGTTGTTATGGTAAGTGGCGGTGGCGGTTCAATCGGATCGGAGCTTTGCCGTCAGATAATGCGTTTTTCACCTGAACGTCTTATAATATTAGATATTTACGAAAACAATGCCTATGATATTCAAATGGAATTAAATGCTCAGTATCCTGGTAATCAGCCTGCAGTTCTTATTGCCTCTGTCCGCGATAGAGTAAGGCTTCAGGAAATATTCAGCGAATATAAGCCAAACCTTGTTTTCCATGCAGCAGCCCATAAGCATGTTCCTTTAATGGAAACAAGCCCTGGCGAAGCAATAAAGAATAATGTTTTCGGCACATATAATCTTGCAATGACAGCTCACGAATTCGGTGTTGAAAAATTTGTTATGATTTCAACAGATAAAGCCGTTAATCCAACAAATATTATGGGTGCTTCAAAGCGTCTTTGCGAAATGATTATTCAGTGTATGGAAAGAATAAGCGAAACCGATTTTGTTGCCGTGCGTTTTGGTAATGTTCTTGGCTCAAACGGCAGTGTAATTCCTCTGTTTGAACGTCAGATTTCCAAGGGTGGTCCCGTAAAAGTAACCCACAAGGACGTAACAAGATTCTTTATGACAATTCCCGAAGCTGCTCAGCTTGTTATTCAGGCAGCATGCTATGCCAAAGGCGGAGAAATATTTGTTCTTGATATGGGAAAACCCGTTAAAATATATGACCTTGCCGAAAACCTTATCCGTCTTTCAGGTCATATTCCAAATGTAGACATCAAAATAGAAGTTGTTGGTCTCAGACCTGGTGAAAAGCTGTATGAGGAGCTTTTAATGGATCAGGAAGGCCTCGAGGGCACAAAACACAGCAAGATATTTGTTGGCAGACCCATGACTATTGAAATGTCTGAACTCGAAGAAAAGCTCACGCTTTTAAAAGAAGCAGTAGACTCTCAGGATAACGAAAAAATTCGTGATATAATGGAGGAAGTTGTTCCAACATATATACGCGATAATGAGTCTTTCAATAAAGCACATTTAAAATCTAAAGAAACAGCAAAAGTATAAGATATAAAAGCAGTTGGAATATATAAAATTCAACTGCTTTTACTATTGCTAAAACCTTGACAAATCATGCAATTTGATATATCATATAATTATCTATGTGCTATAAGTAATGAAAGGAATGATATAAATGTTAAACACAGAAAAAACAATGGACAAAATCATTGCTCTTTGTAAAGGCAGAGGTATTGTATATTCCGGTTCCGAAATATATGGCGGTCTTGCAAACACATGGGATTATGGTCCTCTTGGTGTTGAATTTAAAAACAATGTAAAAAAAGCATGGTGGAAAAAATTTGTTCAGGAATCTCCATATAATGTAGGCCTTGATGCTGCAATTCTTATGAACCCTCAGGTTTGGGTTGCATCAGGTCATGTTGGGGGCTTTAGCGATCCTTTAATGGATTGTAAAGAATGTAAATCCCGTCATCGTGCAGATAAGCTTATTGAAGACTGGCATTTTGAAAAAGGCGAAACCGTGGTTGTTGACGGTTGGTCAAACGAAAAAATGCTTGAATACATAAAAGAAAATAACATTTCCTGCCCAAAATGCGGCAAAATGAACTATACCGATATCCGTAAGTTCAACCTTATGTTCAAAACATTCCAGGGTGTAACCGAAGATTCCACATCTGAGCTTTTCTTAAGACCTGAAACAGCACAGGGTATCTTTGTAAACTTTAAAAATGTTCAGAGAACATCAAGAAAGAAAATTCCTTTTGGTATTGCACAGGTTGGTAAATCCTTCCGTAACGAAATCACACCCGGTAATTTCACATTCAGAACAAGAGAATTCGAACAGATGGAATTAGAATTCTTCTGCAAACCCGGCACAGACCTCGAATGGTTTAAATACTGGAAAGACTACTGCAAAAACTTCCTCTTAAGCCTTGGCATTAAAGAAGAAAACCTTAAACTTCGCGACCATTCTCCCGAAGAACTTTCACATTACAGCAATGCAACAACCGACATCGAATTTATGTTCCCGTTTGGCTGGGGTGAGCTTTGGGGTATTGCCGACCGTACAGATTTTGACCTTAAACAGCACGCACAGCACTCTGGCGAAAAAATGGAATATATCGACCCCGTTACAAACGAAAGATACGTTCCATACTGTGTTGAACCATCTCTTGGTGCCGACAGAGTTGCTCTTGCTTTCCTTGTTGAAGCTTATGATGAAGAACAGGTTGGCGAAAACGACACAAGAGTTGTAATGAGATTCCATCCTGCTCTTGCTCCTGTTAAAGCTGCAATTCTTCCTCTTTCTAAAAAATTAAGCGAAAATGCATATAAACTCTATGAAAGTCTTTCCAAAAAATTCAACTGTGAATTTGATGATGCAGGCAGCATAGGTAAGCGTTATCGCCGTCAGGACGAAATCGGCACACCATGGTGCATCACCTACGACTTCGATACAGAAGAAACCGGTAATGTTACTGTTAGAAATCGTGATACTATGGAACAGATAACACTCAAAATGGAAGAGGTTGCTTCTTATATAGAAGAAAGACTTGATTTCTAATCAAAAATTTTCGGGCGGGTTATTTATTATAACCTGCCCACTTTTTTAGAGGTTAATATGAGAGAACATATAATAAACCCAATAGCAAAAATAAAAAACTCTTTTGATTCCAAATTTGCAATTCCAAGGCAAAGTGGACTTCTTGAAGAAATGAAATCAGAAATAATATTTGAAAAAGATTACCGCATAGACGAAGCTCTCCGCGGAATTGAAGGCTTTAGCCACTTGTGGCTTATATGGGGCTTTTCAAAAAATCCTGATGGCAAGTGGTCGCCAACTGTTCGACCGCCAAAGCTTGGAGGCAATAAAAGGGTAGGGGTGTTTGCAACCCGTTCGCCTTTCAGACCAAATAGCCTTGGTCTTTCTTCGGTTAAGCTTTTAGAGGTTAAAAAATCAAAAGAAAAAGGAATGTATCTTGTTGTAAGTGGTGCGGATCTTTTAAATGGCACACCCATATATGATATTAAGCCCTATCTTCCTTTTACCGATATTCACTCCGATGCAACAGGTGGTTTTACAGAAGCGATAGAAAAAAAGGAACTTTCGGTCATTATTCCTGAAAGCCTGGAATATGAAATAGAAAGAAATCCGGAACTAGTAAACATTTTAAAACAAGACCCCCGTCCCTCATATCATAACGATCCCGAAAGAATATATGGCTTTTCCTATGATGGCAGAGAAATAAAGTTTAAAGTATGCGGAGAAATATTAACTGTGGTGGAAATTGATTAATAAAAGCTTGAAAAGGCTAAAAATTTTATTGAAAAATTTTTAAAAAACACTTGAAATTTTATTTTTACTGTGATATAATGCTTAAGTGCTCGTTTGAGAGCACATATCTGGACCTTTAGCTCAGTTGGTTAGAGCAACCGGCTCATAACCGGTTGGTCCGGGGTTCGAGTCCCTGAAGGTCCATAAAAGAAAAAAGACACCCTTGTGGTGTCTTTTTTCTTTTATGGACCTTTCTCATCTTCGATTCGACGGGTTCAAACATCGCAAAAATATTTGCTCGTTTTCACCTCGCAGGGACTCTCGAGCTATAAAAGGCTCCACCGGAGCCTTTTATCAAACGCTCTCGTCTGAAGGTCCAAATTAATTTTTGAAATATAAAATTACACCCTTGTGGTGTCTTTTTTATTTTATGGACCTTTCTCATCTTCGATTCGACGGGTTCAAACATCGCAAAAATATTTGCTC
>JAGBXL010000077.1 GCA_017629325.1 Clostridia bacterium
CAAAAATGCTTGAAAACTCAAAAAATATGGTATATACTGAAACCACGGTAAAAATCTTATCTGCATTAAATGAAGAAAGCACAAAACAGCTTGAAAATTTAGCAGATGAGCTTTGCAGATAAAATTGGAGGTAATTTATTATGGAAAAATATGTATGTGATGTATGCGGCTGGGAATATGACGAAGAGGCAGGCTCACCCGAAAATGGAATCGAGCCAGGCACAAAATTCGAAGATCTTCCCGAAGATTTTGTGTGTCCTTTATGTAGCGTAGGAAAAGATATGTTTTCCAAAGCATAATAATTTCTCCCTCTTAAATGAGGGAGAAATTATTATATATAAAAACCACTAAAGAAATCATAAGGAGTTTAAAATGAATTTAGTAATGGTAACAGCCCTTGGAGTTGGCGGAGCAACAGTTCTGGGTGCTCTAATAGGCTTTATATTTAAAAATTTATCTCACAAATTTTCCGATGTTATTCTTTCTTTTGCCGCAGGTGTAATGCTTGCAGCATCAATATTGGGGCTTGTTCTTCCATCAATAGAATATGGCGGAAAATATGGCCTAATAATAGCCGTAGCAGGCATTTTTGTTGGTGCGGTTTCTTTAACTTTAATAGATAAGCTTGTTCCTCATCTTCACCAGATTGTAGGTACCGACCTTGAATATCATTCCGAAACAAATGTAGATAAAGTTCTACTTTTTGTTATTGCCATTGCCATACATAACTTCCCCGAAGGCATAGCCGCAGGTGTTGGTTTTGGTTCTGGTAATGTTAATCACGCATTTATGATAGCGGGTGGCATTGCCATTCAGAATATCCCCGAAGGAATGGTAATAATTGCTCCCATGCTTGCTGCGGGAATAAGCCCCTTAAAAACTTTTATATTAGCAGCCATAACAGGTGTTGTAGAAGTTTTGGGCACTCTTTTAGGCTTCTATGCAGTAAGTGTTGCCACAGTAATTCTGCCATTTGCTCTTGCTTTTGCAGGCGGAACAATGCTCTATGTTGTAAGCGATGAAATGATTCCCGAAACTCATTCCCATGGTGTGCAAAGAGGTGCAACCTATGCACTTTTACTGGGTTTTTGCTTTATGCTTATTTCGGACTATTATTTAGGTTAATTTCTCTTGACAATTTAAAAATAAATGGTATAATATTTTTATACTGTGAAAATGTGTAAGTAGCCTTTGTATGATTTTCAAAGAGAATAGGTATCGTCGGCTGTGAGTACCTTGAATAGTGCAAAGTGTGAATTTCAGCATTGGAGTATTCTGCGAAAGCGTTTGATTAAGCAGGGTGTTTGCATCTCACACCAAAAGATGCCAAAAAGTGCGAATTTTTATTCGAATTTGGGTGGTACCGCGGGTTACAGCTCGTCCCTTGTGGGCAGAGCTGTTTTTTTATTGCCTTTAAAGCCCGCATTAAAATATATTTAAAAGAAAGGATTTTTGTTATGTCAGCCAAAACATCAGAAATTAAACTTAAGTTTCTTGAAGCCCTGCAAACAATTTCAAATGCTGAAGAACTCGAAAAAATAAGAGTAGAATACATCGGCAAAAAAGGTTATGTAACCGAGCTTTTAAAAGAAATGAAAAATCTCTCAAACGAAGAGAAAAAAACATTCGGTCAGGAAGTTAATATCTTAAAAAATGAAGTTAACGATAAAATCTCCGAAAAAAGAGAAGAATTAAGATTAAAAGAAATCGAGCTTGAAAATAGCCGCATGCCCGAATTCGATATTTCCATGCCTCCAAAACTTAAAAGAGGCTCATATCACCCTATAACCCTTGTGCAGCGTCAGTGTGAAGAGGTGTTTCGTTCAATGGGGTTTGCTATTGAAGATTACAGCGAAATTGTAACCGACTACGAATGCTTTGAAGCACTCAATATCCCCAAAAATCACCCTGCAAGAGATATGCAGGATACCTATTACCTTGAAAATGGTCAGCTTTTAAAATCCCACACATCAGCCGCCCAGAATGCAATCTATAAAAAATATAAAGATGCCCTTATAAACGACGGCAAACCCATAAAGGCAATATTCCCAGGAAGATGCTTCCGTAATGAAGCAACCGATGCCTGCCATGAAAACACCTTCTTCCAGATGGAAGGCGTTATGGTAGATAAAAATATTTCCATTTCAAACCTCATTTTCTTTATGAAAACAATGCTTTCAGAGGTTTTCCAAAAGGATATTAAAGTTCGTCTCCGTCCTGGTTTCTTCCCATTTGTAGAACCTGGCTTCGAGCTTGACATAAGCTGCCTTATCTGCGGCGGTGATGGTTGTCCTTCATGTAAACATAGCGGCTGGCTTGAATTATGCCCTTGCGGTATGATTCACCCCGAGGTGCTTAGAATGGGCGGTATCGACCCCGAAGAATACACAGGCTTTGCCTTTGGTCTTGGCTTAACCCGTCTTGCAATGATGAAATATGGTGTAAAAGATATTCGTGATTTAAACAGTGGTAGTCTTAAAAATCTGGCACAGTTTACCGACGATAAATAAGAAAGGAGCGTGCAAATATGTTTTTATCAATGAACTGGATTTCTGATTTTGTGGATTTGTCAGGTCTTGACAAACTCGAACTCATAAGCAAATTCTCTCTTTCAACTGCCGAAGTTGAAAATGAAATATTCCATAAAGGTTCCGATATTTCCGGCATAGTTGTTGCCGAAATCAAATCGGTTGAGAATCACCCTGAATCAAAAAAGCTTCACCTTTTAAAAGTAGATATCGGCGAAGCTGAGCTTGTAGATGTTGTTTGCGGTGCTCCCAATGTTAAAGTAGGCATGAAAACCGCTTTTGCAAAGCTTGGTGCACAAATAGGTGATATAACAATCACTCCCAGAAAGCTCGCTGGCTACACCTCAAATGGTATGTGCTGCTCCGAAAAAGAAATCGGCATAAGCGACAGTAACGACGGTATCATGGAAATAACCGACGATTTACCAAATGGCACCGATTTAAAATCTGTTTACCAAATCGAAGATATAGTTTTTGAGGTGGATAATAAATCTCTCACAAACCGCCCAGACCTCTGGGGACACTACGGCATCGCCCGTGAATTTGCCGCAATAGCAGGCAGAGAATTAAAGCCTCTTCCAAAGGCAGATTTGAGCGTTTATAATAATCTTAAAAAAGTTGATTTAAAAATAGAAGATCCTCTTTGCTACAGATATTCATGCCTTCAGTTTGAAGGTATTTCAAAGCATATAAGCCCTGTTAATATGAGAATCCGTCTTTACTACTGCGGAATGCGTGCACTTAACTTTTTAGCGGATTTAACAAACTATCTTATGCTTGAAATGGGTCAGCCCATGCACGCCTTTGATTCCAGAAAGGTAGAAAAAATCCGCGTTAAACGCTTTGATAAACCCTTTAAATTCACAACTCTCGATGGAGTAGAGAGAGATATCGACGAAAACACACTTATGATTTGCAACGGCGATATCCCCGTGGCAATTGCAGGTATTATGGGCGGCTTAGATTCCGAAATTGTTGAATCAACAAGCACCCTTACATTAGAATCTGCCACCTTTGATGCTTCCTCAATCCGTAAATCAACAGTTCGTCTTGCTCACCGTACCGATGCTTCAATGCGTTATGAAAAGAGTCTTGACCCCGAAATGACAACAGATGCAATAGCTCGTTTTGTAAAGCTATTAACAGATATCGACGAAAAAGCAGTTGTTGTATCTTCTTTAACCGACGAATCTGCATTTAAATACGATAGCATAAATCTTGAATTTGATAAAGCCTTTGTAAATAAATACACAGGCATTGAAATTCCCGATGAAACCATAATTAAAACTCTCACAGCCCTTGGCTTTGGTGTTGACTATGCAAATGGCAATTTCAAAGTAGTTGTTCCATCGTGGCGTTCAACTAAAGATGTAACAATGAAAGCCGATATTATTGAAGAAATAACCCGTATCTACGGCTATGACAATTTCGATGTAAACACAGCCGCAGTTCCTCTTTATCCGGTGAGAGCAGCTCAGGAAAAGAGCGATGAAGACCGCATAAAAGATATTTTAGTTAAGCGTTATTCCATGCATGAGCTTCATTCATATATATGGGCATACCACGATGAATATAAAGCCCTCGGAATTGAAATTGAAGATAATGTTGAATTAATAAATGCCACAAACCCCAACATCAAAACAATCCGCAAAGCAATTGTTCCAACCCAGCTATGCCAGCTTAAATATAACACAGGCTTCGATTCCGACTATTCTGTGTTTGAAATCGGCAGAGTGGTAAATGGCATTGGTGATAATGGACTTTGCAACGAACGTAAAAAGCTCTGCGTAAGCATTTATTCAAAAACAAAAGAAATGGAAGAAATCTATTTTGAATTAAGAGATATTCTCTGCATAATTGCCGATGATATCAAGCACGAAAAATTAACATTTGCCAAAAAAGAGGCAACTCATTCATATCAGCACCCCAAAAACTTAAATGCAATCATTTGTGGCGGCAAAGAAATTGGCGAAATCGGTATAGTAAATGCTGCAGTATCAAAGAAAATAGATAAAAAAGCAAATATTGTATATGCCGAAATTGATGTAAGCGATTTTGCATCAGTTCAAAATGCAAGCATTTCCTATAAAGAAGCATCAAGATTCCCCGAAATCGAAATTGACCTTTCTTTTGTAACTTTAACTTATGCACCCATTGCAAAGGCTATTGAAAATGCAAATTGCTCATTTATAAAAGATGTAAGCGTAACCGATACCTATACCGACGAAAGTGGTAAATCAATAACAATCCGTATAATATTCTCACACCCCGAAAAAACTCTTTCCAAGGAAGAAGTTTTAGAGGTTGTAAATGTTATTCTAGCTGATCTTGAAACACAAAATATTAAGCTCAAAAATGGTTTACCTATGTAATTAAGGAGAGTGTATATATGCCATATATAGCTATTAAAGCTTATCCAAAAGATGAGGAAATAAAGAAAAAAGTTGTAGATGAAATTAACGAGATTTTCGTTAAATACTGGGGCTGCCCCCAAGAAGCTATTTCTATTTCTATGGAGGAATTTGCTCCTGAAGACTGGGAATCAAAGGTTGTTAAGCCTCAAATAGAAACTAATCTTGATAAAATGATGATAATATCGGGCGAAAAGAAATATTAATTCCAAAAAGACCTATTTAGAAAAAATCTAAATAGGTCTTGATTTTTTTAAAAAAGTAGGGGACTAAAATTCAGTCCTCTTATCTTTATTTAATCACAGTTGTATTTGCACTTAATCAAACACGCAGTGCCACCAATAGCTAAAGAGAAAAAGAATAACAAAAGTCCTGTTATTATAGCACCGATAATGCTTGTTGCTGCAAAGGTAATGCCCAAAAGAATAACAGATGTCAAGATGGTTCCCAAAATTCCAATTAAAACCAAAATGAGCCTGTCGCAACAAGGCTTTCTTTCAGCACAGCATAAAGAAGATGTTAATAAAAGAATTCCCAAATAAACCACTGTAATTCCAAAAAGCACCCATAAAAATGCGGGAGTAATTGTTATAAGAGCAATAGCACGGAAAATTCCTGCCACAATACCAATAATAACACTTGCAAAAATAACAAGTGCTGAGCAGTCAATTCTGCGGTTGCAATTTGAATTTAACATATTTTTCACCTCCGGTTTATTATATGCGATTTGGCTTTGTCTTGTGTCTTCGTTCTTATACTTGAAAAAGTAAAATAAATGTGGTATCATCTTAATGTTAATATAAGTATGTAGCCCGTTAAAAATCATACAGGAGGAAAAACCATTGGTTGATGAAAAAAGAAAATTCATATCATGTATGCTCGATATTGGCACCGAAATGGTTAAATCAGGTGCCGAAATCAGCCGCGTTGAAGACACACTAATAAGAATAGGTCTTTCCTACGGAGCAAAGAGAGTAAATGCTTTTGCTCTTGCATCTAACATACTGATATCCGTTGAATTTCAGGACGGCGAAGAAATAACCAGAACACGCCGTATAAATAAAGGGCTTCAAAACGACTTTTCCAAGCTTGAGGAATTAAACGATTTAAGCCGCAGGTTTTGCGGGGGTAATATGTCTGTTTTCGAGCTTCACTTGGAGTATTTAAAAATTCACGATAAAAAACCATCGGTATTTCTCACATATTTTGGTCATGCTCTTGCATCAGGTGCTTTTGCACTCTTTTTTGGCGGAAATATCTACGACTCCGTGGTAGCTGCACTATTTGGAATATTAATTTGCCTCATGCAATATAAAATAACACCTCTTTGTAAAAACAATATAACATTTATAATTATATCATCTTTTATATCGGGTCTTGGTATATCGCTTCTTTGCAAACCTCTGCCGTTTTTAAACCCCGATAAAATAATGATAGGCGATATTATGCTTCTTGTTCCCGGAGTTACCATAACAAATTCTGTTAGAGATATTTTTGTTGGCGACACCATAACAGGTACAATGCGATTTATAGAATGTGTGCTTTCATCTGCCGCACTTGCCGCGGGATTTATGCTTGCAATTTTTGTTTCGGGAGGTGCAGTATGAGTCTCGAAATAATTCAGCTTATAACATCTTTTTTAGGTTCGCTTGGTTTTGCACTAATATTTAATCTCAAAAAAAAGCGTCTGTTTTTAGGCTCAATGGGCGGTGTTTTTTGCTGGGGAGCATATCTTATAACAACCACTCTTTATAATGGTGTGTTTATTTCCACCTTGGTTGCTTCTGCAGTTGCTGCCGCTTATGCCGAAATTTTTGCAAGAATCATTAAAGCTCCTGCAACTGTTATATTTATGTCTGCCATTATCCCCTTAATTCCTGGAAGCTCGCTTTTCTACACAATGAGCCACATCGTTTCCGGTGAAATAGCTCTTTTTAAAAGCTATGGAATAACAACAATTCTGTATGTTCTTGGAATAACAAGCGGAATAAGTATAGTGTGGTCAGCATGGTATATGTTACGCAAAATATATAATATTTTTTTTAAAACAAAAAGGGACTCACAATGAAAAGAAAAATAATTTTTTTATTATTAACAATTATGTGGATGGCTCTTATATTCTGGTTTTCATCAAAAACAGCTTCCGATTCATCTGTGCAAAGCTTTTCTTTAACAGAGTGGTTTTTTGAGCTTTTTATAAGTAATCCGTCAGCTAGGTTTCTTGATATTGCAGAAAATATAATCCGAAAGCTTGCTCATTTTACCGAGTATTTTATACTTGGCGGACTTGTTTTTGGAACAGTTAAAGAATTTATGAGTAAATAAAATGTTATAATCTTTACTTTGCATTATATAAAATATACACAGGCCTTTTTTATTTAAAAATTATTTACGCTTTATTGGTTATACTACCTTAGAGGTGATTTAGTTATGAATAATAAAAAGGAAACAGATAAAGAAAAAACAGCAACTAATAACCAATGGGTTTCTACTAATTTAACTCGTCCCACAGATAAATCAGCTAGAAAAGATGGTCCCGGTGGCGAAGATGCAAAATAAATTTTTAATATGAAAAAATCAGGAGTGCATACCAAAGGTGAGTGCTCCTGATTTTTTGCTTTTAGAAATTAAGTGATTAACAAATGATAGAATCACAATGTTGAAAAAAATTTGTATTTATGTTATAATGAGTTTGCTTTGCAAACTCATTATAACATCCGTGTACGATTTAGATGTCAATCGTTTTAATGAATTGACAACTTCGTTGTTATGAATTGGCGTTCCGCCATGAATTCTCGCTATCGCTCCATGAATTGAATTGCCTTTAATGTGCGTTAGCACAATTCATGAGCCACAAGGCTCAATTCATGAAATCGCAGATTTCAATTCATGCCGCAGGCAATTCATTGAGTTTGCTTTACAAACTCAATATATATACGGAGCACGATATGAATAATAAAAAAGCATTTTTTATAACAATACTTATATGTTTTGTGTATGCTGTGTCCGATGAAATTCACCAGTTTTTTGTTCCCGGAAGAGCATGCAGAATTTTAGATGTTTTAATAGACACTCTCGGCAGTTCGTTTTTCATTTTAGTTTGTTTTTTATACTCAAAAATCAAAATTAAATCTGAATAAAAATTGCCTTAAAACCAATACTTTAACTGTAAATATATTTTATGTTACAGGGGTTTTAATGTGTCAGAATTTATAATAAATAATAAATGTGTTTTAAATGGCGAAGTAAGCGTATCAGGCTCAAAGAATGCCGCACTTCCCATAATGGCGGCAAGTATTCTTGTGCCGGGCAAAATTTCACTAAAAAATATTCCGTCGCTTAGCGATATAGACATAATGGCTGATATCCTAAAGTGCATAGGGGCAAGTGTAAGTTTTCACGGTGATTTAATTATAGATGCATCAAATATAGAAAATTCATCTGCACCGCCTGATTTGTGCACACAAATCAGGGCTTCCTTTCTTGTGGCAGGTCCTCTTCTTGCCCGCTTTAAAAGGGCCCAGGTGCCTCTTCCAGGCGGTTGCCCAATTGGGAGCCGTCCGGTTGATTTGCATCTTAAAGGCTTTAAAGCCCTCGGTGCTGATTATATAATAGAAGATGGCTTTGTTAAGCTTACCTGCTCCGAGCTGAAAGGCACAAACATATATCTGGATTTTCCATCTGTTGGTGCCACACAAAATATAATAATGGCATCTGCCACGGCAAAGGGAACAACAGTTATAGAAAATTCTGCCTCCGAGCCTGAAATAACAGACCTTGCCGATTTTCTTAATAAATGCGGTGCAAATATAAAAGGTGCAGGGACCGACACTATCACCATAGTAGGTGTAAAAGAATTAAACCCATGCACACATAGTGTAATTCCCGACCGCATAGAAGCGGGCACATTTATGGTTGGTGCTGCTTTAACAGGCGGCAGTATAAGGCTTAAAAATGTCAATTGTTCTCATTTGAGTGCAATATCATCAAAGCTTGCCGAAATGGGCTTAACAATAAATGAATTTTCAAATGAACTCTCTGTAAGTTCTTCGGGCATTAAGAAACATACTGATATTAAAACTCTTCCTTTCCCCGGCTTTCCCACAGATATGCAAGCACAGTTTGCTGCACTCATGTGTCAGTCCGACGGAACGAGCGTTATAACAGAAACTGTTTTTGAAAATAGGTTTATGTATATTCCCGAGCTTGTAAGAATGAATGCCGATATAAAATTAGACGGCAGATGTGCCATAATAAAAGGTGGCACACAGCTTGTTGGTGCAAAGGTCAGAGCAAGCGATTTAAGAGCAGGTGCAGCTCTTGTTCTTGCAGGGCTTTGTGCTGATGGCAAAACAATTGTAAACGATGCTCAATATATAAAACGAGGTTACGATAATTTAGAGCAGAAATTAAAAAATCTTGGAGCAGATGTGAACTATATTTTGTAGTGTTATCATATAATTAAAATTGTCATAATATAAAATTGGGTGTATATTATGGCAAAAAAAACAAAAACAGTAAAAATAATTATTGCACTAATAGTATTTTTTATGCTACTATGGTCTTTGGTAACTTTTTATATTCAGCGTGTTGTTCTTCCAAGAGGAGCTGAAATTCTTCATTCCTATGCCGAAACAAATATGTTTGAAATTCTTAATTCAACCATAGATGAGGTAATAAAAAAGAATAGTGTAAAATATGGAGATTTGGTGGAGCTAAGCTATTCGTCCGATGGTGAAATAAGCACAATTTCTCTTGACTACAATGCAGCAAATGCCATAAAATCCGAAATAGCCATGCAGGTTTCAAAAAAACTCAGCCTTCAGGACGAATACCCCGTATATGTTCCCATAGGTGCATTTTTTAATAATATATATCTCATGGGTAAGGGCCCCCGAATAAAATTTATTCTTGTTCAAAGGGGCTGTGTTCAAATTGATTTCGATCACGATTTCCAAACTGCCGGAGTAAATCAGGTTCTTCACACCATAAAAATCAATTTAGATGCCGATGTTGCCCTTATGCTTCCTTTTTACGATACCCACACCTATATGAAAACAAGTGCAATACTTAGTCAAACTCTTATAAATGGTAACATACCCGAATACCTTTCGGGCGGAATAAACACCTACGATGCCGAAAGCTCACCAAACTAACAAAGGAGAAATTCTTTATGACAGATAATATCAACTATCCCCACATTGTTGAATACTTAAATAACACCTTGCCCGAAGCTAAAGGAATAATAAAAGAGCTTGAAGAATACGCCCAAGAAAATCTTGTGCCCATTATTCAAAAAGAAGTTCGCTCGTTTTTAGGTATGCTTTTAAAATATAAAGCACCAAAAAACATTCTGGAGCTTGGCACAGCTATTGGTTATTCTTCGATTTTCTTTTCAGATTATATTCTTCCTGGTGGCAAAATCATTACCTTAGAGAGAGAAGATGATTATTTTGCCATAGCAAATGAAAACATAAAAAAAGCAGGAAAACAAGATGTTATCACAGTTATAAAGGGCGATGCTTTTGAAACAGTAAAAAAAATAGATGGCGATTTCGATATGATATTTATGGACGCCAATAAGTCTATGTATAAATATTATTTAGATACACTTCTACCAAAATTAAATCCCGGCGGAATTGTTGTGTGCGATAATATTTTATATAAAGGCATGGTTTCATGCGACGATTTGGCACCAAGAAAACAAAACACAATAATTCTAAACTTAAGAGAATTTTTAGACTATATATCACACCACCCAAGCCTTGAAACATCAATCATTCCAATAGGCGACGGAGTATCTGTTTCAGTTAAACTTCAGGAGGAAAAATAAATGAATAAAGTAGAACTTTTAGCACCGGCAGGCAGTCTTACCAAGCTTAAATATGCAATAGAATATGGTGCCGACGCGGTTTACATAGGCGGCGAAGAATTTTCACTTAGAGTTGCATCGCAGAATTTCACTCTTCCCGAAATAAAAGAAGGAATTGAATATGCTCACAAAAGGGGCAAAAAGGTTTATATAACCGCCAATATTATTCCTCATAACGACGACCTTAAAGAATTCCCCTCCTTTGTCCGCGAGGTATCGGATTTGGGTGCCGATGCAATAATTGTTTCTGATTTGGGAATGTTTTCTTTAGTCCGCGAGGTAGCCCCCCAGTTAGATGTTCACATAAGCACCCAGGCAAATAACACAAATTTCGAAAGTGCAAAAATGTGGTATAAGCTTGGTGCAAAAAGGGTTATTCTTGCAAGAGATTTATCCTTTAAAGAAATAGAAGAAATAAGAGAAAAAATAAATCCCGAAGAAGAGCTGGAATGTTTTGTTCACGGTGCTATGTGTGTGTCATATAGCGGCAGATGCCTCTTAAGTAATTATTTAACTCACCGTGATGCCAATAAAGGTGCATGTTCTCACCCGTGCCGTTGGAAATATTATTTGATGGAAGAAAAACGCCCTGGGGAATATATGCCCGTTTTTGAAAATGACAGAGGCACTTTTCTTTATAATTCAAAAGATTTGTGCATGGTTGAGTATATCCCACAGCTTATAAAAGCTGGCATAAACAGCTTTAAAATAGAGGGCAGAGTTAAAAATGAGCTCTATGTTGCCACAGTTGTTGGAGCATATCGCCGTGCAATAGATGCTTACTACGAAAACCCCGAAGGCTTCACTGTAAGTTCCGATATTCTAGAAGACTTGGAAAAGGTAAGCCATCGTGAATATACAACAGGTTTCTATTTTAATAAGCCAAATGAAAATAATCAGCTCTATACCAGTAATACCTATATTCAGGACTACACCATAGTCGGGGTTGTTAAAGAATATAATAAAGAAACAGGCATAGCCACAGTAGAGCAGAGAAACCGCTTTTTTAAAGGAGACAAAATTGAGATTATCCGTCCAAACGGTAAGCCTTTTGAGTTTACGGCAGATTTTATGACTGACGCAGATGACAACGAAATAGATGTTGCACCTCACCCACAGATGATAGTTAAATTGAAACCAGGAAACGAAGTAGGGGAGTTTGCAATATTAAGAAAAAAGGTTTGATATTATAAAA
>JAGBXL010000078.1 GCA_017629325.1 Clostridia bacterium
TGTTGGAGCTTGTGCAAATGAATTCGGCGGTCCTCTTGGCACATTTATAATAACGCTTCTTTCCTGCGAAATAGGAAAATTAGTGTTTAAAAGAACTAAAGTAGATATTCTCGTTACCCCAACAGTTGTTGTTGCAGTTGGTGTTTATATTTCGTTTTTAATAGGTCCCGGAATAAGCTACATAATGGATATATGCGGAAAAACAATTATGACCTTTACCGAGCTTGAGCCTTTCTGGATGGGAATGCTCGTTTCAGCTTCTGTCGGTATTGCTTTAACTCTTCCCATTAGCTCTGCCGCAATTTGTGCATCAATTGGTCTTGTAGGGCTAGCCGGCGGTGCCGCAACAGCAGGCTGCTGTGCACAGATGGTTGGCTTTGCATTTATGAGCTTTAAAGAAAATAAATGGAGTGGTCTTGCTGCACAGGGCATAGGCACATCAATGCTCCAGATGGGTAATATCTGTAAAAACCCAAGAATATGGATTCCACCCACGCTTGTTTCAATGATAACAGGTCCTATTGCAACCTGTGTTTTCAAACTCACAATAGGTGAGGGCAACGCAGTTTCCTCCGGCATGGGCACCTGCGGTCTTGTAGGCCCCATAGGTTTAGCCTCGGCAGAAGGATTTGGCACTTGCTTAGACTGGCTCGGTCTTGTTTTAATCTGCTTTGTAATACCTGCAGTATTAACACCCGTTATTTCTTTTGGTCTTAAAAAATTAGGCTGGATAAAAGACGGAGATTTAAAATTAGATTTGTAATTTCTAAAATATATAAGTGTGGGGGATGGATTTATCCATTCCGAAACGAAAGGATGATATAAATGAAAATAGAAACTAAATGTATTCAATCGGGCTACACTCCCGCCAATGGTGAACCAAGAGTTCTTCCAATATATCAGAGCACAACATGGAAATATGCTTCAACCGAGCAGATGGGCAGACTTTTTGATTTAGAGGAAAGCGGCTATTTCTATACACGCCTTGCAAACCCCACAAATGACGCAGTTGCTGCAAAAATTGCCGATTTAGAGGGCGGTGTTGCCGCAATGCTCACATCATCAGGTCAGGCAGCCTGCTTCTATGCAATATTTAATATCTGTAATGCAGGCGACCATTTTGTGTGTTCCTCAAGTGTATATGGCGGCACATTTAATCTCTTTGGTGTTCCCATGAAGAAACTCGGCATTGAAGTTACATTTGTTGACCCCGATTCAACAGAGGAAGAATTAAATGCAGCATTTAAAGAAAATACCAAATGTATGTTTGGTGAAACAATAGCAAACCCTGCACTCACAGTTTTAGACATTGAAAAATGGGCAAACATAGCTCATGCCCAGAGTGTTCCTCTTATTATAGACAACACCTTTGCAACACCAATCAACTGACGTCCTTTTGAATGGGGTGCAGATATTGTTGTTCACTCCACCACCAAAAATATGGACGGACACGCAACACAGGTTGGTGGTGCAATCGTAGATAGCGGTAATTTCGACTGGGAAAAAGCAGGTAAATTCCCTGGCCTCACTACCCCCGATGATTCTTATCATGGCATAACCTATACCGAAAAATTCGGTAAGGCTGCCTACATCACAAAGCTCACAGCACAGGTTATGAGAGATTTAGGCTCTATTCCATCTCCTCACAATGCCTTCCTTTTAAACCTCGGTCTTGAAACACTCTTTTTAAGAATGGAACGCCACTGCTCAAATGCTCAGGCAATTGCTGAATATTTAAGTAAGAATGATAAAATTTCATGGGTTAAATACTGTGGTCTCCCTGGTGATAAATACTATGAATTAGGTCAGAAATATCTGCCAAACGGCTCCTGCGGTGTTATATCCTTTGGTGTTAAAGGCGGCAGAGAAGCTGCTGTTAAGTTTATGGACGGCTTAAAACTTGCCGCAATCGTAACTCATGTTGCCGATGCAAGAACATCTGTTCTTCACCCTGCAAGCCACACCCATCGTCAGCTAAATGACCAGGAGCTTGAAGCAGCAGGCGTAACACCCGATTTAATAAGATTTTCTGTTGGTATTGAAAATGTTGAAGATATCATTGCAGATATCCAGCAGGCTCTCGATAACATCTGAGAGGTAACATACAAATGAAAAATCAAATAAAAGGAACAGTATTTCTGCTTCTGGCAGCAATCCTTTGGGGTGCTTCCTTTGTTTTTCAAAACGAGGGTGCCCAGATTATAGACCCGATAGCATTTAACGGATTAAGAAGCCTACTCGGCTCACTGGCACTTTTGCCAGTTATAGCTATTATGGGTATTATAAATAAGAAAAAAAGAAATGTTAAAAA
>JAGBXL010000079.1 GCA_017629325.1 Clostridia bacterium
GCAGGTTATGCGTGAAATTCTTATGTATAAGATAAATGCCGATGAATACACAGTCAGTAAGCTAAAACGAAAATATCTGTCTGAATGTGCCCACATGTTTGATACGGAGTCTCTTGTGAGATATATAGGCATATTAAACGACTGTATTCATTCCTTTAAGAGCTTTTCATCACAAAGAGTTCTCTGTGAATGTGCTCTTATAAGCCTTGCAACACCTCAGGTAAACACAGATATAGCCTCACTTCTTTCAAGAATATCTGCTCTTGAAAATAGGCTTAGCTGTCTTGAAAAAAATCCGCCGTCAAAAGTGGTAATGAAAGAGGTATCATCTGAGAAATATCAAGATGAAATACCGCTTCCTGAGCCTCCTCAATATGAAGATATTCCAAATGAGCAGCCCCTTAATATTTCCCCGGCAAAAACTTCTGATGCTTTAAAAGGCGATGAAGCAAAGCTTATTGCAAATTGGAATGATGTGATGACATGTGTAAGCTCAAGCGGCAAACTCAGAGTGTTCACAGCTCTTTTTGGTATCAAACCCGGGTTTGATGATGGAAAGCTTGTTTTGTGCGTAACAGATAGCGAAAAGAAACGCCTTCTAACTGAAAATATTGACTTTATAAAAGAATGCATAAAATCAGCAGTAGGCATTGAAACAGATATAAAAATAAGCTCAGATTCTCCCGTTTTGCAAGAAAGTGAAGATTTGTTCTCAAATCTTGGGAATATAGGAAAAAACTTTCCTTCAAACATAAGGATTGATTGACATTTTTAACGATTTATGGTAAAATATATAACTAATTTATGACACAAAAGCTGGAGGTAATACAAATGGTAAAAATTGCCATAATTGGTTTTGGTGTTGTTGGCTCAGGAGTATACGAAGTTCTCCGAAAAAATGCAGCCGATATAGCAGTTAATGCTGCAACTGAAATCGATATTAAATATATTCTTGACATTCGTGATTTTTCATCACATAGCGAAAGCCATCTTTTTGTTAATGATATAAACACAATAGTAAATGATGATGAAGTAGAAATTGTTGTTGAAACAATGGGTGGGCTTGAACCTGCCAATAGCTTCACACGTTTGTGCCTTGAAAAAGGAAAGAGTGTTGTAACATCAAATAAAGAGCTTGTTGCAACCTATGGTGATGAGCTTTTTGCTATTGCTAAATCCAATAATTGCAAATATCTCTATGAAGCAAGTGTTGGCGGAGGAATTCCAATTATTCGTCCTCTTTCAAAATGTCTTGCTGCAAATCGTATAGACAAAATCGCAGGAATATTAAATGGCACAACCAACTACATTCTCACCCGTATGTTTAACGATAATGCCTCCTTTGAATCAGCTCTTAAAGAAGCTCAGGAAAAAGGCTATGCTGAAAAAGACCCCACAGCCGATATTGAGGGCTTTGACACAGGCAAAAAAATATGCATACTTTCTTCAATGATTAACGGTGAAAAAATTGACCACCGCGATGTACATACTGAGGGTATAACCAAAATAACTACACAAGACACAGAATATGCGTCTAAATTTAATTCGGTTATAAAACTCATCGGTCTTTGCGA